>JAKEHD010000221.1 GCA_022615215.1 Blastocatellia bacterium | reverse complement strand
TCAATCGCGGGCGTCACCTCGCGGTTGTCCTTCTCCGCGTGCTCGATTCGTTTTTCGATCTCTCGAATCCCGTACAGGTATTCATCGATCTTGCGGCGGTCGGTCTCTCCGAGTGAAGAGACGAGTTTCCGTGTGTCGTCCTGAACGAAGTCGAGTATGCTCTTGCGATAGCGGGCGCGGCGGGCGCGCGTCTCGGGGTCGAGGCTGAGGTCTGCGGTGCCGAACATACGCTCGAATGCCTGCCGAGGGTTGATCTCAGGCGGCATGGGCGTCGTCGGAGTGCGCCAGGAGATGCTGTTCGTGTATGCGCAACTGTATCCCGAATCGCAGTTGCCTACGGTTTTCGAATCCTCGCAGCCAAGCTCTATCGATGGAAACCTGGTCACGGAAGCAAGTTTCTGGGCCGCAACCTGGTCTGCCGATATGCCGTTGTGAATGTCTGCGCCCTCGGTCTTTTTACAATGAACGCCGGTCAGGAAAGCCGCCCCCGCGCGCGCATGGTCGCCCGGCCCGTCGCCGAGCGCATTCCCGTTATGATCATCAAGGCCCGATAAAACTAAAAGGTCTTTGCGATGTGCTTCGAGCGGCTTGAGAATGCGCGTAAACTCGAAGTCCGCGCCTGCACGGGCGGGCGTCCACTCCTCCATCACTATTCCATTGGGCACATACACAAAAGCCAGACGGACGGGCGGCTTCGCGGTCGAGGTCATTGCAGGCGTCATGGCATCCAGCATAGGCAATGCGATAACCGCGCTTGCGCCTTTGAGAAACGTCCGCCTTGAAAGGTGTTTTCGCATGATAATCATTTTGTTCGATCCCCTCTTCGCTTATGAAACGGCAGGCTGCGGACTATCTCCAGCACGAGGCTTGAGAAACGGTAATCTTCAGCCTTCGCGCGCTCTACGATCTTTTTCACCGCAGGTCTGTCGTACGCTGCGAGGCCGCGACCCAAACCATAAGTGAGCAATTTTTCTGTGAGCGATGTGGCGAAAGCTTCGGCGTCGGATTTGAGTATCGACTTCAATCCATCAGCCCCCTCGAATGATCTTCCGTCGGGGAGCGAGCCGGAAGCGTCAACAGGGAATTTCCCGTCCTTCGTTCGCCACGCGCCGATGGCATCGAAGTTCTCAAGCCCGAAGCCTAGCGGGTCCATGCGCGCGTGACAGGATGCGCAAGTCGCGTTCTTGCGGTGCTGCTCCAATTGCTGCCTGAGCGATGCCGACGATCCCACGGCCGCTTCGTCCAGGTTAGGCACATCGGGCGGCGGAGGCGGAGGCGGCGCGTTCAGGAAGTTCTCAAGAATCCATTTGCCGCGCAGCACGGGCGAGGTCCGAGTCGCGTAAGATGATACGGTCAGGACACTCGCCTGAGTCAGCACACCGCCGCGCTGCGTGTCGGTTGCAAGTTCGACTTTTCGAAAGTCCGGTCCCCTGACGCCCGCTACATGGTAGAACCTCGCCATTCGTTCGTTTAGAAAGCTGTAATTTCCATCGATGAATTCGAGGATGCTGCGGTCCTGTCGGACTATGTTCTCGAAGAACATCTCCGTCTCTTTGCGCATAGAGATGCGCAGGTATTCATCGAAGTCAGGGAAACGCTTGCGGTCGGGCTTGACCGATTCGAGCTTGCGAAGTTCGAGCCACTGGCCGCCGAAGTTCTCTACGAGCGCACGCGATTTCCCGTCCCTCAACATGCGCCGCACCTGCCGAGCGAGCACATCCGGCTTGCCGAGGTCGCCCTTATCTGCGAGGCTGAACAACTCGTCGTCGGGCATGCTGCTCCACAGGAAGTACGATAGACGCGAGGCGAGTTCATGCTGGCTGATCGCCTGCGCATCTTCTTTTGCAGCGCCGTTATCTTTCTCTATGCGAAAGAGGAAATGCGGCGAGATCAACATCGCTTGCAAGGACAGGCATATGCCTTCTTCGAAAGAGTCGCCCTCCTTTTGAGCGGCAGAAACGAGGCTGACCAGTTTATCGATTTCCTCCGGTGACACGGGGCGACGGTATGCGCGGCGAGCGAGGCCCGCCACTATTTTGCGAGCGCACCGCTTTTCATGTTTTCCGTCCGTGTGGCCGCACGTGTATGTGCGCTTCAGGCTTTCTGCCGAAGGGCCTTTAGCCTGCGCGAACGGGCCGCTGATTTGAAGCGAACTGATTCGCACATCGTTGACCGGGGCGATCTCTTTCTTGCGTTTCTCGAAATCCTTTCTGATCTTTTCGACCACATCGGGCGGAGCGCCGGGCGGCGGCTTGAACACGGGCGGCGGCGGCTTCGGTTTTTTGGATGGGTTGGGTCCGCCATAGTCTGCGGGCAGCCCTTCGTACAGGTTCATTATCGAAGCCGCTATCCAATGTTTTCCCGGCTTGAGCCGCACGCGAAAGTCCCGCGCCCAGCCGTAGAACTCTTGCCGGTCAAGGGAGAAAGCCCCTCCGCCCTCCGGGTCGAGGTCTATGTATTCGATCTGTCGGCCGTCGACCCACAGAGAGATTCGAATCGCTTCCGACCCGATAGGACGGACGCCGTTGAGCATGGTGCGGATGACGTATTCGCCTTCGACCGGAAAACTGTGTGTCACGTGCGTCGCGTTTGGAAGGCTGAGACCCGTGAGATCGTAATCGTGAAGCGGCGTCTTGCTGTATGGGATGTGACGCCAGGGCGGCTCGATGCGCACCATTGCGGGTTTCATCGGCTCGTGACCGAACAGGGCAGTGCGGGCGGCCTTTTCGGCGGCCGTCATGTATTTCTCCATCAGTGCGGGAGAGAGCGAGAGCACGTCGCCTATGTTATCGAACCCGTAGCCCGAATCGTCCTGCGGGAAATCGTCTGCCAGATGAAGGTTCACGCCCAGAAGGTCTCTCACCGTGTTATCGTACTCGGCGCGGTTCAGACGGCGGGCCGTCACACGGCCGGGGTCAGGTTTGGCGAGCAGGTCCGCCCGATGGAATTCATTCTCAAGCCAGTCGATGACGGCTTTCAATCGAGCCTGGTCGGGGCGCGGCATCTCTTTGGGCGGCATCTCGCCCGTGCGCAGTTTTTCGAGGACACGCTCCCACTGCTCTCTATCCTGCATTATCGAAGCCGCGCTCTTGTAAGCATCGAGGTTCAGTTCGCCCGACCGGAGTTTCGCGTTATGGCACACGTAGCAGTTTCTGGCCAGAAAGGGACGGACGGTCGTATCGAAAGGGGTGTGATTAAAAGTGGGACTTGCCAGTCAGAAA
Source organism: Blastocatellia bacterium (assembly GCA_022615215.1). GTDB lineage: Bacteria > Acidobacteriota > Blastocatellia > UBA7656 > UBA7656 > JAKEHD01. The sequence goes on along the minus strand of JAKEHD010000221.1, from coordinate 24 downwards.
TTATACAGAGCCAGGAGCTTGAGC
>JAKEHD010000220.1 GCA_022615215.1 Blastocatellia bacterium | reverse complement strand
TGGGAGCGCATAAAGATTTCTTTCTTCGGCATCCTGCCTGCATGCCTTGCGGAGACGCCAGGCGCTTCGATTTCATATCACTCTTCGCTGGCCTGCGAAGATATTTTTGCTTATAATGATGAACCCTTATCAGGGTGTGCGCCGTCGGGTTCGGCGCAGTGACGAATAGAGACAGGAAGCTTTGAAGCCACAGATCGCCGGGAAGCGACATCGCTCCCGGCATAGCGAATCTGGAAACTCCTGGGCGGCGCGTTCCAATTCGAAGTATCTCAGTGTTTTGTGGGAAAGGAGTACGTAATGAAACGAACACGCCTCATTCTATTGAGCATATTGACCGTAAGCTTGCTTATGAACCTCCCGGCTGCGGACTGGATTTCGGGGCAGAGAAATGCAGGCAACGCGACGGCGGCGGCCCGGCCCTTTTTCGCGCCTTCGAATGCCGAAGTTTTCGGCTCTATCTTCTCGGATGGTTTCGAAAGCGGCGATGTCTCGGCCTGGTCAACGACCGATCCAGGAAACCTGGTCGACCGCAAATCGCCCAACGGTTTGCAACAGGGCGAAAAGTTCACAAGCATGGATTCCATTCCTCCATCGGGCGGACTCAACACGATCAGCGACGAGGGGGATAATGAGGTCATGGGGGTCAGCAACCTCGGAGGGGCTTATAAAATAGACTGCGCGACCGGCAACACATCCATAATGGGTTCAGTTCCCTCCGAATTCACCAATCCCCTCAATCCCACCGACCCCAACAATTCCATAGGCTCAGATATCCATCCCTCTACAAGGTTTTGGGTTTTCTCTAATACGGAAGTGGGAAACAAGCTTGTCGCCGCAGACATCTTCAGCAGCCAGCCCTCGTTCCAGGTAGGAGATAACCTTTTCTTCCCTCAGAATGACCCTAACGAAGGCAAAACTCCCAAGATAATTGGCCTGGCCTTTCCCGACGCCTCCGACGACTCCAATCTTTTCGGCGTCGATTCGACAAACGACTCTCTAGTCCAGATCAATAGAAATACAGGGGAGACAAAGACCGTCGGGCCGCTAGGCGTAAATATCTCCTGTATGGCCGAGATCGATATAGCGCCCAAGAACGATCCATCGGACCCTGATCGGGCTTTCATGTCGGCTGTGCTCGAAGGAGAGACTTCTACAAAGTGGTTCGAAGTAGACCTGCAAACGGGCCTGGCGACAGAGATCGGGACCATCGGCGACGGGACCGAGCGGTTTCAAAGTTTCACCATAGTGAGGCCCGTGCAGCAATCCAATGCGTCGTGCGCAATAAACCAGTCCTCCACCAAGAATCGAACCGGAACGAATCACACGTTCGATGTAACGGTCTTACTAGACGGTCAGCCGGTATCGGGCGCGAATGTGAATGTCGAGGTAACGAGCGGCCCGAACGAGGGACTCGCCGCGACGGCAGCCACCAATCAGAGCGGGCAAGCCAGTTTCACTTACACGGGCAGCGATCAGATCGGCATAGATATAATACGGGCCAGCGGCAGCGTGCAGGGCAACTCCTTTTCCTGTACGATCGCAATCGCATGGTCCTCGCTGTGTATCGATAGCGTCACTCCCAATGCGGGCAATACAGGCAGGAATATAACCCTCTCCGGATTTTTCCAGCCGGGCGACGAGGTAGAGGTCAACGGCCAGACGCCCAACAAGGTCAAATACAAAAAATGCGGCGGCGGCGATAATTGCACCAAGCTTGTCGTCAAGAACGGAGACAAAAATCTCAACCAATGCATAGGCACAACCCCTGTGCAGAATGAAATAAGGGTATTCAGAAATCCGCCCGGCCCCGGCGGTGAACCAATAACAGACACGGCGGCATTCGCAACGTGTCCGTAAGCGGCGAGCGACACGCAGGTTGATCGCCGGCGTGATTTTCTCTATCAGGAGGCGCGGCTGGACGGGGCGAAAATCGCCCGCATCAGCCGCGCCTTTATCTCTTCACTTGCGCGCTCGACGTATCCGAATCTTGTAGCTTTCGACCTTCACGCGCTTGCCTTCCCTCTGCCCGTATATATTTATCCCGTATCTGCCCGGCGGCAGCAGACTCGTTGGAACGTTGATCGTGTAATCGTTCGTCGATTGGCGCAGGAGCCTCCCCCCTTTCCATACGCGCCGGTTCCGGGCATCCAAAATCTCTATAGAGTAATTCGTGTAAGCCGTCGGGCTGTGCGAGTTCAATATAAGGGTCACGCTCAGGGCGCTGCCGGGTATCTCAAGGTCGTTCGCGGTTCGGCCTTCGGCGCGCTCGGTCAACTCGCCCGGATAGACATCGAGGGTCGGCGCATTCAACTGAGGCGAAGCGAGGCGCGCGACCTGCTCCTGAAGACGGGTGACACGGCGGTCGGCTTCTTCCTTCTGCTGTTGCAACTGAGACTGGGACTCTTTCAACCGCCGGTTTTCATCTTCCATGCTGCGGCTTTCGGCTTCGAGCCGCGCGAGGCGCTCGCTCATCTCTTTTTGCTGCTCGGACAAACGCGCCAGTCGGACCTCTTCCTGCTGCTCGCTGAGGAGCCATCCTCCTATACCGATGAGAGCTATGAGGCTTGCGGCAAGGGCTGCATATCGCCAGCCGTGATGGGTCCGGGAGCGTTTCTTTGAAACCAGCGGGACGACCCTGGAGGGTTCGCCTTCTTCGAGCAGGCGGCTTTCGCGCACCATACCGAGTTGCTCGGAGCACTCTGCGCAGGTTCGAAGGTGGCTTTCGATCAGGCCGCGGTCCATAGTCACTACGGGCTGATCGAACGCATAATCGATGAGGGTCTGTGTCGGCAAATGCTGTTTATAGATACTCACGGCGAGGAGCGTTTCATCGAGTTCCCGGCGGCAACTCCGACAGCCCGCGAGGTGCTCGCTCACGGTGCGGCGCTCTTCGCCTTCAAGTGTGCCGTTGGCAAACCAGGGTAATAACTCGTTTATGCGCTCACATTCCATCTTTTGGACTTTCCCTGCCTTTCATGGTTTATAGGCGTCACTCTCGGAAAAACGTTACAAGACGGCGCTCTGCTTTTTTCCAATCAGTTGATTTCGGACCTCTACGGCCTTTTTCCGGCAGCGCATGACCTTCACCCGCAAAGCCCCCTCGGTCATCCCCAGTTTCTGTCCCATCTCTTTGTAGCTCCGGCCTTCGAGGATCATAGCCCATAGTTTGCGACATTCGGCGGGCATCTCTTCGAGAACCTGTAAGAGGATTTGTTCCGACTCTTTGTAGAGGAATCGTTCAAGCGGCGAACCGGCGGGCGGCGCTTCTCTTTCGGAGAGATCGTCCAGATCGACCAGCCGCAATCTCTCCTGCGCGCGAATGTGATCTATGCAGGTATGATTAGTGACCCGCCATATATAAGTCTTGAGGCTTGAGTCGCCGCGAAAAGCGCCTTGATGGAGCAAGCGCGTGACCTGCAAGCGGACGGCCTGAAGAAGGTCTTCCCACTCGGAAGAGAGTCGCCTGTGAAAGGGCGAAGCGGCGCGATTGATCCATTCATCGATCAGGCAGACCGCTTCGCTCTCGCCTTCGAGAAAACGCGCGATGATTTTTTCATCACCTGTTTGCACAATTCTCGCCCTGTTCCGGTTACGAATGTTGCGCCGCTTATTGTATCACTATCGCCGTGTATTGAAAGTTGTCGCGCGCCGCTATGTGCAGCCGGGCGCTCTTAGTTTGCGATGATCGCAAATTTTTTCCGAATGCGGTGTAACGTTTCCGCCGCTCGCTCGCCTATATAAAACGGACTGAGAAGTCTCGATTGGAGGGGCGGCCGCCTGAGCGGCACGGAGAGCGGGAAGATGCGAGCCTTGCGCTTGCGGCTTACCCGCTCCGGCATACGATAACCTCGATAAGGAGTGATGATTTAATGAAAAAAGTGCGAGCTATAATCCTTAGTTCTTGCAATCATCGGCTCGTCATTGAGTGAACCGGGCCGGGTGTTGGCTGCCGGTTGTTCTGGCGAGAGGGTCGCCGCGTGAAACATTTTTCGTTACAGATGAGGAGATAATCGAGATGAAAAACATACGAGTCGCTATTGTGAGTCTGCTAATCACGGGTCTGCTTATGAACCTCCCGGCGATGAATCAACTGCCCGTCCAGGGTATGGGCGTTGCTACGAGCGCCGCTGCCGCCCCTCTCGACGAGGAGGTGAATGTATTGGTCGCAACCGAGAACAATGATCTCGTGGGATTCGACATAAACAATCCCGAAGAGATACTGAGCCAGGTTCCAATCACGGGGCTGCAAGAGGGAGAGAAGATCAACTCGCTGATGTTCGACCCCGATTTCATAGGACCGCCTTCCGATGTGGTGCCGATTCTTGCGGTGACCGATCAGGGCCGCTTCTACAACCTCGACGGTGCGACAGGAGTGGCAGCTCCGTTCATGGTTGGACGGGAACAGCTTCAGGTGTTCATAGGCGAAGAGTTCGACGCAATCCTGGACCCGTCCACCTCCATTGTCCCAAACGGCCTATTATCCCCGGCGGGATTCTCCAAGATCGGGGTTATTTTCGCAACTCCAACTGAAAATATCTCTTTTGATATCGCGCGTGGTTTTATAAAGAAAAGCGCTCGTTTTGATGAATTGCTGGTCGAAGCTCCTCCCTTACCCCCTTGCGTTGTTAGTATAGGGTTGTTAAGAGACAGTGATGATATTCTGAACGAATTCTACTTCGATAAAATCAATTGTAAATTTCTACAGAACAATGACGGGGGGCCGTTGTTCACAACCGACAACCCTGTGTTCAAAGACTTCTTTGCGAGACGCCCGGATCTCGATAAAAACAACATCAATTTTGCTGATCTTTTTGATTTTGATGTTGGGAATAATGAAATAGAAAACGTTGCCGACTTCGTTATTTTTGTTGGCAGTCTCTTCACTCGCCCGCCGCCCGACCAACTGAGCGGGTTCGATGCGTTGAAAAGCGAGGACGAAACCGAGCATGAGATATTCTTCGCGACCGA
>JAKEHD010000219.1 GCA_022615215.1 Blastocatellia bacterium | reverse complement strand
GTGGTTGAATACTTGCCCTGACGGCTGATAGCTGACGGCTGACAGGCGCGTCTACTTTGCCGACAGAACCTCTTCCGGCTCGATGTCCTCGGAGCTTTTGTCACCGTTTTCTGGTGAGATGAGTTCGTCGAGCGGCGGTGGTATCTCGGCGAATTCCGACATGGGGACGTAGATGTCGTCCACATGTTCATTGAAAACATTGCCGATCAGAAGATTGATTATATTGAATCGCTGATCGGGGTACTTCTGAAGGAACTGCCCGAAGCTGAAATCCTCGTTATAGAAAGCATAGACGAGCTTGCGCATAGATTCGATTCCTCTGTCGAGCAGGGGTTGAAACTGGCCGAGCCGGTCGGCTGAGAAGTCGTCGTTATTGAAGGCGTCGTGAATGGCATCGGCGGCGAGTTCGGCCATCTTGAATGCCAGCAGCACGCCCGATGAATAGATCGGGTCGAGGAAGCCATAAGCATCGCCTATGATTATGAAGCCGTCACCGGCGCACTGCTTCGAGCGGTAGGAATAATCGAGTATCGAATAAACTTTATCGACGCGCTCGGCCCCTTCGACGCGGCGGCGGCAAGCTTCGCATTTTTCGATCTCTTCGTGAAATATCTTCGCGAGATTTTGGCCGCGACCTTTGACGAGGTACTCAGGGTCGGCGACTATGCCGACGCTCGTGACGTCGTCTTCGAGCGGGATGTACCAGAACCACCCGCCGCTGCCGTAGGCTGTTCGCAGAACGAGAGTCGCCCCCCCGTTAAGATCAGGCTCGCGGCGCGCGCCCTTGAAGTAAGAATAAAGCACCGATTTCTTGAGCTTGGGATCGCTTATGCGCCAGCCCAATTTGTTAGACATCATTGCGCTCAATCCCGTAGCGTCGATCGTCACCTTCGCGTAGAACTTCTCCGTCGAGCCGTCCTTCATTCGGACCTCGACGCCGACAGCGCGGTCGCCATCGAAGAGTATCTGTTTGACGGGGGTGCCCTGATATACGGTCGCGCCCTCTTCCGCGGCGTGCTCTATGAGGAGCTTATCGAAGGCGTCGCGTGTCACCTGCCAGGTGACTGCGCTCTCGTGGTGATTGGCCTCGAAGAAGTAAAAGGGGCGCGACTCACGGCTCGCCTGGTTTGCGAACTGGACGCTGTACTTGCGGACGAAGGGGCTTCGTTTTAATTTTTCGAGTATCCCCATTCGCTCGAAAGTCCAGTAGGTGTCGGGCATAAGCGATTCGCCTATGTGATGCCGCGGGAACTCTTCTTTCTCGAAGAGTGTGACCTTGCGGCCTTCGCGCGAGAGTATGCTTGCGACGGCGCTGCCCGCAGGCCCGCCGCCGATGACGATGACATCCGTATGGTTCATATCCATTTTCATCTGTAGTTTATGCGTAACGAATGGGGTTCGATTCGGGTTCGAAAAATTCGGGCAGGAAGTGATCGACCTGAAGCAGCCCTGAGCGCGTGAGTTCAATCGTTCCGTTATTGCGGGTGAGCAAATCTTCTTCGTTCAGCCGCTCGTAAACAGGCTGAAACTCTTTCCATACGTCGACGCCGAATTTACGATTGAAATACGCGGTGTCGATCGAGCCGGTCTTGAGTTGCAGAACCATCTCGCGTATGAGTTTCTGTTTCGAGGTCAGGGACAGTGCGCGGCATAGAGGCAATCGCCCTTCATCGAGGAGGGCGAGGTACTCTTCGAAGCTGTGAGCATTCTGAAAATGCACGCCTCCGAAATGCGAGAAAGACGAAACGCCGAGGCCTATCATATCGCCGCCGTGCCAGAGCGCGTCCGTGTATATGAACCGGCAGGGCTTCTTCCGTGTGGCAATCGTGTAGGCGCTCGCCACGCGGTAGCCGCGCTCCTGAAACTCGGCGAAAGCGTAATCGACCCATCGCCGTTTGGTGGGCCAGTCGGCTATGGGCGATGAGAGTCCCTTCTCTATCATCTCGCGCGAGATGATCGTGTTATAAGGGAGTTCCATCTGATATATCGTGACGGAATCAGGCTCAAGCTCTATCGCGCGCCTCACGGTATCGCGCCAGAGATCATCTGATTCGCCCATCATGCCTGCGATGAGATCTATGTTGATCTGCGGGAAATCGACTTCGCGCGCCCACTCATAAGCGCGGTAGATTTCGGGCGATAGATGCGCGCGGCCGTTGGCTTCGAGAATCGAGTCGTTGAAATGCTCCACGCCGAGACTCAGGCGCGTGATGCCTATCTGTTTGAGCATTTCGAGTTTCGATTTCCTGAGCGTGCCCGGCTCGCATTCGAAGGTGACCTCTTCGGCATTCTCCCAGCTTACGTGGCGGTTGAGGCCCTCGATCAGATATTGAAGCTGCTTTTCGCTTATGTAGGAAGGCGTGCCGCCGCCGAAGTAAGCGAACCTCAGCTCGCGGCCCTGAAAGGCGCGCGTGCGGCTGTAGATTTCATTCTCTTTTATGAGCGCGTCGAGGTAGATTTCTATCTCGGAAGCGTTCTTGTCTGTATAGACTTTGTAGTAACAGAATTTGCACCGCTTGCGGCAGAAGGGTATATGCAGATAGAGGCCGAGCGGGTCTGCTATGCGCGGAGGCTCGTCGAGCGCCTCTATGGCATCGGGGATATATTCCGGTTTCCACTGTGAAAACGGCGGATAGTTTGAGACGAAATAATTGCCGACCTCGGTTTTGGTTTTGGAAATGTCTACTGTCATCTACCTCTTCGCCTGACGCTCGCCTGTGCCCGAGTCGTTTAATATCCTGAGATTTAGCCCACTGGTCGTTACCGCTTTCTCTCATCGAGACAAGATTTTCTGCGGCTCATTTATGCCCGACACTGATTATATAGAAGTACCACAATTCCGCCGGATGTTCAATGAACCAAAATCGCCTGTTGAAAATTGCGGGCGCTGCGAGCCGTCTGAGGGCGTGTGTCTGCGGTTCGTCCATACGGCCATAGTCCGCCACGACAAAAGCTTTTTCGCTTATTGAATAGCTTGGGTACTCATCCGCTAATACTTTGATAATCGGATCGGGCGGTGCCAAGACCGCTCACAGCGTAAAGCCCTGCTTGACCATAGGCGTACTTAAAGGGGTTATGAGCTTAAAGTCGCAGTTAACGGTTGAATGCCGCCCGCCTATGATCTCAGATGGTTTGCGCTAAATGTTGAAAAAGCACAGCTTCAAAATCAAAGTATTAGCGGATGAGTACCAAAATTAGAAAGCCTCATCAAAAGCAACCTGAACAAAATTAAAAGCTAACAATCATTGCACAAGGATCTCCTTCCCACCGGTTCATAATAGTCAGGAAGCATGTGGGCTTCATCGTCGGCCGTCGCTACTTCTTTGACAATCAACCCGTGATATGATGATGGTTATGAAAACAGCAACTGATATTCAAGTCATCTCCCGCTCGCCAGAGGTGATGAGCGGCGCTCCTGTCTTTACGGGAACCCGCGTTCCAGTACAGACCATTATCGATTATTTGGCGGGCGGTCATACACTCGAAGATTTTCTGGACGATTTCCCGACCGTGACCCGCGAGCAGGCGCTTGAATTATTGGCGCATCTGAGAGAGATGCTCAAAGGTGCCCAGATATGAAGGTCTTGCTTGATGAATGCCTGCCCAGGAAATTAAAGCGTGACGTAGACGGCGACTTTGTAAAAACCGTACCGGAAATGGGTTGGGCAGGTAAGAAAAATGGAGACCTGCTACGGTTGGCAGAGCAAGAATTCGACGTGCTGCTGACCAACGACCAGAATCTTGAGTATCAGCAGAATTTAAAAACCTTCAATCTGGCTTTTATCGTGTTGGTAGCTCACACAAACGACATTGAAGATATGAAACCTCTGATGCCAGCGGCAAATGAAGCTTTGAAAACGATTCTCGCAGGTGAAATTCTCTACATCGAAGCGACACCCGGCTAAAGCATTATGTTCCACAACACCATGTCGCCATGACGCTCACCTGAGAGTCATAGAGAAAGTAGAGAAAACCCTCTCTGCGCCCTCCGTGTCCCTGCGATGATTTTTTCTCGTCCGAATGTTTGAGATTGTTCAGGTCCGCGCTACGGGTAAACGAAGTCGAGTTGTTGCTCCAGGTCTGATAGCAGATCGAACACGGCTATTATCTGCATGGAGTGTGTGCCCTCGAAGCGCCTGATCTTGTAAGCCAGATTGTCGCCTGGGGAAACATACACGGGCATGGTTTCGTCAGCAAGCGCATCTGCCACAAGCAGCATGTGAGAGGCTCCTTCTCTCCTGCCGACCTGAAGCCATCGCAAAATCGTGGGCTTGGGGGCGTAATTCATGACTCACCTTTCAAATAACCTCGACATCGGGATGAATTGCCTGACGACCGGTTCCCGAAGAATTTTTGGAATAAGGTTGCAAGAACCTATTCTACACCATAATGGCCGTCGCGAGAGCCATAATAATTTATCGGGCGATCAAATTGCGCCGGATGTGTAGATGAGCCTTCCGTATTCTTGTAGCGTGTTGGACTTCCAAAATGCTGCGGCCGATCAGCTTCTCTATGTAAGACGATCTCTCGAAATCCGCGTTAAATTAACCTGTTAGTTTACTGTAAGTCCATTGACCCCGCATCCATATTGGGCTTATAGATTTCTTGTTAAGGTGTCTCAAAATTTGATGAGGGCATAGCTCGGAGCCGAATATCAACGGTTTTGAGTCGCCCTCATCAGATTGCCAAACATGCCCGACAGGGGAGATAATCCGTGCTTTAGTTTGCAGCCGACCTTATGAGCACAGCGACGGAAGCGCACACAATCGAAGAAGCGACTGACCTGGCGGCAGATAAAGCCCTGGACGCACGGGCCGAGCGGTTGCTCTCGCTCGATGCCCTTCGCGGCATCACCGTCGCCGCAATGATACTGGTCAATAATCCCGGCACCTGGGGGGCCGTTTACGCTCCCCTGAGACATGCCGAATGGCACGGCTGGACCCCTACGGATTTGATCTTTCCTTTCTTCCTCTTCATAGTCGGAGTCTCTATCGCGCTCGCGCTCGCTCGACGGAATCAGTACCCCAACCGTGAGGGAGGGGGTTCCTCAAGCGGTGGTGCGCAGCGCGACCTGTTTTTGAAGATAATCAAACGCGCGATCATCATATTCGCGCTCGGTCTCATCATTTACGGCTTCCCTTACTATCAACTCTCTACGATTCGCATCCCAGGCGTGCTGCAACGCATAGCCGTCTGCTACCTGATAGCTTCGATAATATTTTTGAAGACCCGATGGCGGACTCAGGCCATAATAGCTTCGGCCCTTCTGCTCGTTTACTGGCTCGTGATGATCTTAGCGCCTGTGCCGGTGCTCGGCGCGGGAGACCTCAGCAAGGAAGGAAATTTCGCGGCCTACATCGACCGATTGCTTATGCCCGGACACCTCTGGACGCCTGTTTATGACCCGGAAGGATTACTCAGCACCGTGCCTGCGATTGCGACGACCTTGTTCGGAGTTCTCGCAGGGCAATGGATGCAATCGCGCCGCGCGGCGATGGAAAAAGTCGCGGGGCTTTTCATCGTGGGCGCGTTCGCAATAATCATCGGCTGGGCGTGGGGAGGATTGTTCCCCATAAACAAGGCGCTGTGGACAAGCTCTTATACGGTCTTCACCGCAGGGATGGCTTTGCAGTTTTTAGGACTCTTTTACTGGCTCATAGATGTCAAAGGCTTCAGGCGCGCGGCCGCGCCGTTCGTCATATTCGGCGTCAATGCTCTGGCCGTGTACGCGCTCTCTTCTATGGTCGCTATAGCGATAGACACCTGGAATGTCGCGGGCCGAAGCGGCTCGCCCGAAACCATAAAAGAGTTCTCCTATAATCTGATCTTCGCGTCGTGGGCATCGCCCGTAAACGCATCGCTGCTATGGGCCTTCTCTTATGTGCTGATATGGTTCGGACTGGCGGCCTTGCTTTACTGGAGAAGGATTTTCATCAAGGTCTGACGCAGCAAGTCAGCTATCAGCTATCAGCTATCAGCTATCAGCTATCGACTATAACTTGAATACTGATGGCTGAAGACTGAGGGCTGAGGGCTGAGGGCTGACGGCTGTAGTCACCACAACCCCGGAGGGACTTGCACCTTGACGCTTTCGGCTTTCGACTGGTTGATAATCGCCGCGTACTTCGCTTTCTCGCTGATAATAGGACTCTACTATGCGCGCAGGGCGGGGCGCTCTACCGAAGAATACTTTCTCTCGGATCGCTCCATGCCTTGGTGGCTCGCGGGGACTTCGATGGTTGCGACCACGTTTGCCGCCGACACGCCGCTTGCGGTCACAGAGATGGTCGCGCGAAACGGGGTGGCGGGCAACTGGTTATGGTGGTCGCTGCTTGCGAGCGGAATGCTTACGGTCTTTTTCTTCGCGCGGTTGTGGCGACGGGCGCGCGTTATGACGGATGTCGAATTCGTCGAGCTAAGGTATTCAGGCAAGCCTGCGGCCTTCCTTCGCGGCTTTCGGGCGCTCTATCTAGGCTTTGCGATCAACCTGATAATAATGGGCTGGGTCAATCTCGGAATGGCCAAAGTCCTGAGCGGGACGCTCGGCATATCGAAGTGGCAGGCGCTCGCTTTGTGCCTCGGCATAACGTTCATCTACTCGATACTGTCGGGCTTCTGGGGCGTCGTCGTGACCGACGCCGTACAATTCGTCATAGCGATGGTCGGCTCGATCGCGCTCGCCGTATTCGCCGTAGATGCCGTGGGCGGGATCAATGCTTTGAAATCGAAACTGGCCGATATACACCCCGTCGTCCAATCGGACCCGCTGATATTGAGCGCGGACGCCTTCGGCGCAGACGGAGCGATAAGCCTCTGGCCCGACGGGTCCGCGCTCTGGATGCTGCCTTTGCTGACGCTCGTGGTCTATCTTGGAGTGAACTGGTGGGCCTCGTGGTATCCGGGAGCGGAGCCGGGCGGCGGCGGCTATATCGCTCAGAGGATATTCTCCGCCAAAGATGAGCGGCACGGTCTCTTTGCCACTCTATGGTTCAACATCGCTCATTATGCGCTCAGGCCCTGGCCCTGGATAATAGTCGCGCTCTGTTCGCTCGTGCTTTATAAAGGCGCTGCGCTCAACCCTGAGACGGGCAGACCCGATGCGGCCTTCGGTTACGTGCAGGTGATGAACGATTATCTGCCTGTCGGCTTTCGAGGTCTTCTGCTCGCCTCTTTCGGCGCAGCCTATATGAGCACTATGTCCACGCAGATGAATTGGGGCGCGAGCTATATCGTGAACGATTTCTATCGCCGTTTCGTGCGGCGCGGCGCGAGTGAAAAACATTATGTGCTGGCGTCGCGTGTGGCTACGCTCATCATAGTGCTCTTATCGATAGTGGTCACTTACTTCATGAACCGCATAACAGGCGGATGGGAGCGAGGGTGACGAGCCGCGTGCGCGTGTTCGGGGATCTGGAGACCCTGGTGATGGACCGGTTGTGGGCCGCGGGTGGCTCGGGCACGGTGCGCGAGGTGCTCGAAATGTTGCAGCAGGACCGCGCGATCGCCTACACCACGGTGCTGTCGACGATGGACAACCTGCACCGCAAGGGGCACCTGACCAGGGAGCGTGAGGGCAAGGCCTAT
>JAKEHD010000218.1 GCA_022615215.1 Blastocatellia bacterium | reverse complement strand
GAAGGATGAAGGATGAAAACTGGAGTGATACGGTCTCGTCATCCTTCATCCTTCATCCTTCATCCTTACACGGAATCCCTCATCCTTCATCCTTCATCCTTTCTGAACCCTCTCGTCCTTTCGAAGCGATCACCGCAGCGACGGATCTCTTCATTTATCCGGGGTTTGAATTTCGGGTGTTGAGCGGGCTTGTGACGAATTTTCATCTGCCGCAATCATCGCTTCTGATGCTTGTGTCGGCATTCGCCGGGCGCGAACTGATCCTCGAAGCCTACCGGCACGCGATCGAGCAAGAGTACCGGTTTTACAGCTATGGGGACGCGATGCTGATTTTGTGAGGCAGAAGAAAGAAATCTTTAGGCAAAGGATGTTTAGTTGAAAAGAAAGCAGGTCCGATCGAGCCTGCTTTCTTTTGTTTGTATGTCCGGTGAAAATGGCGCTACCTGGATGCTTCCTGCGATGCTGCTGCTGCAAGCAAACGGTTCAGTGCCGAAAAGAGCAGGTCCAATCCCCTCTCGCCTGCTGCGAAGCTCCTCAGTTTGCCCGCAGAGTCGAACAGGTAATAAGCGGGCACGAATCCCTGATCGTTCTTAAAGGCGTCGCGCAGGTGATGCTCGTTATCGACCGCGCACATCTCTGTAATGTTGTGCTCTCGGATCGCCGCGCGCACCGCTTCCGCATCCAGGTCCGCCGGATAGCGGGGCATGTGAACGGCGATGACCCGGAGACCCCGCTCCCTGTACTGATCGCGCCATTCGGATATGCGAGGAAGGTTCTCTTTGCAGATACCGCAACTGACCGACCAGAAGTGAATCAGCGTGGGATAGCCCTTTGCTTCTGCCAGGGCGTCGACGGCCGTCCCCGTGATCCACTCTGTCGCCCCTTCGAGAGGCGGCATCTCTGTTCCTATTCTCATCGGCATGGTTGTACCTCGTATCCTTACTGACCATCAAACCTTGAGCGTTTCCTGTCCCGGACGCCATTCGGCCTGACAGAGTCCGCCGGTCTGCAATGCCTGGATGACGCGAAGCGTCTCTTCGACTGAGCGGCCTATGTTGAGATCGTGAACAACCTTGTAACGCAGTATCCCCTCCGGGTCTATCACGAACAGTCCGCGAAGAGCTATACCCTTGTCTTCGATGAGCACGCCGTAATCGCTCGACACGCTCTTGGTCGAGTCCGACGCGAGCGGGTAATTGAGATCTTCGACGCCGCCCTTGTCACGAGGCGTCTGAAGCCAGGCGCGATGCGAATAGACGGAATCGGTCGAAACGCCTATCACTTCTGCGCCTATGCCTTCGAGGTCTGCGTAACGGTCGCTGAAGGCGGTCAATTCGGTCGGGCATACAAAGGTGAAATCGAGCGGGTAAAATATCAAGACTACCCACTTGCCTCTGTAATCCGACAGTTTGACCGGTTCGTTGAGTTTCTGAATGTTTTTGGTTGAGGCCATTTCGAAATCCGGGGCAGGCTGGCCTACCTGTGCCCTCTCCATTGCTGATGCTGTTGATGACATTCGTTCCTCCTGAGTTTTGAAATAAGTATTGCTGAACTCTGCACGCCTGCTTATGAAGAGCACGCCGCGCGCTCTTGCGAGTGCATAGGCGAAGCAGTTTCTCTAATCCGTCCGACAGCGAGGGCAAAGCCCCACGAGCGTCAAATGAATCGATTCCGGTTTGAACCGGGAATGCTCGGCCGCCGAGAGCATGAGAGAGGAAGTTTCCGGCAGATTGAAATCCACAAGCTCTCCGCATTCCTTGCAAATAGCGTGATCGTGGCGCTCGGTCTCGCGGTCATACCGGCTGGCGGAATTGCCAAAGGTGATCTCGTGAACAAGCCCCGCTTCTTTCAGGTATCGCAGGGAATTGTAGACCGTTGCATAGCTGATTTTTGGAAGTAACTTGCGCGCCGCTTCGAAAACTTCGGCCGCCGTCGGGTGCCCGGCGCTCGCTTGAACGACTTCGAGCACTACCTTTCGCTGCTGGGTCAATGCCGTCCCGCCGCCGCGCCCCGCTCTGATCTGCTCTTCTGATTGGTTCCTCATAAACGATAATTAGAATAATTCTAATTCTAATTATCTGTCAACAGTCAATTTGTATTTCAAACTGAAAAATCTCGGTTTTGAGCAACGGAGATGAAATATCAGGCATTAAACCCTTTTGATATGAATGAGATAGATGAAAATCTTTTTGACTCGAAAAATCTTCTTGTCTTTTTATTACATCCAGTTTATTCTGTATTGACAGAAAATAATGAAATGATATGGACAAACTTTCTCCAATAGAACAGCGATTCATACTCCACTGGGGGGAGATGGGGACACGTTGGGGGATAAACCGTACGGTGGCCCAGATTCACGCCCTGCTTTACATATCGCCCAGGCCGCTCAATGCCGAGGAGATAGCCGAAACGCTTTCCGTAGCCCGCTCGAATGTGAGCACGAGTCTCAGGGAGTTACAAAACTGGGGCATAGTCAAAATAGTGCATGTCCTCGGAGACCGCCGGGACCACTTCGAATCCATGAAAGATGTTTGGGAAATGTTTCGAGTGATAGTCAGAGAGCGCAAGCGGCGCGAGATAGACCCAACGCTTGACGTGCTCAGGCAGTGCGTCGAAGAGGCCGGAAAATCCGAGTCGCTCGATTCATCTACCAGAGATCGCTTGACCGAGGCGCTCGACTTCTTTGAAGCCATGACCTCCTGGTATGAACAGATCAGCCGCCTGCCGACCGGCTCGGTCATCAAGTTCATAAAGATGGGCGATAAGGTCTTCAAACTCGTAGGCTCGTCTTCAGAGTGAGCGGCGATATATTTTTTCGAAGGGCATTTCAGTGAGTACAGAAATCACTAAAAAGAGGATCAGGGCGAAGTCGAATCGGTTGTTTCGACGGCGCGCGTTTCAAGCAGCAGGGATGTGTTCCGCCGTCACCGAATGCGCAAACAAATGGCTCCGGTTTATGGGAGCGCGGGCTATAAGGCTTCACCTCTAATCGAAAGGAGTCTGTTATGAGAATAGCCATCACAGGAGGAACAGGATTCGTCGGGCGTCACCTCGCCCGCCAACTTGTAAGCGAAGGCCATGAAGCGGTTCTGATCGCTCGCGGACTAGATGGGCGAGATACCGAAATACGCAGTCTCCCTAATTCAAGCTTTTTTCCTATAGGCACTGACGACGAAGATAAACTCGCTCACGCTTTCGCCCTGTGCGACGGCGTGGCGCATTGCGCGGGCATCAATCGTGAGATCGGAGAGCAGACATACTGTCGAGTCCACATAGAAGGGACACGCAACGTGGTGAATGCGGCCAGGCGCGCAGGGGTGAAGAAGGTCGCTCTTCTCAGCTTTCTCAGGGCACGCCCCCGCTGCGGCTCTCCTTATCATGAATCGAAGTGGGCGGCCGAAGAGATAGTCCGCGCGTCAGGGCTTGATTACACGATTCTGAAAGCCGGGGTGATTTACGGGAAAGGCGATCACATGCTCGATCATCTCAGCCACGCCTTTCACACATTTCCTGTCTTCGCACTCGTCGGACTCAGCGAGAAGCCCGTCCGCCCGACGGCTGTCGAAGATGTTGTGCGCGTGCTTCAAGCTGCTCTGATCGAGGGCCGACTTTCGCGCAAGACCGTGACCGTTACAGGACCGGAAGAGATGTCGCTCGGCGAAGCGGTGCGCAGGGTGGCTCGCGCAACGGGCAAGCGGCCTTTCATGTTTCGATTGCCTCTTTTTGCTCATTACTTTTTTGCGTGGTGCTTCGAGCGGACGATGACCATCCCTCTGGTCTCTCTGGCTCAGGTCCGCATACTGTCGGAAGGCATTGCGGAGCCGATGCCTCCTTGCGAGCGATTGCCTGACGACCTCGTTCCGCGAATACCTTTCACCGAAGGGCAGATTCGGCGAGGGCTGCCTGAGCCGACTCGCTTCGGTCTCAAGGACTGCCGTTGCTTTGCTTCGATTCCTGGCCAAACGAAGGTGGGATTGTGAAACTGACGGCGGAGACGATAATTCGGTCGGACCTTGATACCCTGTGGCGGCTGACACAGACTCCCTGCGAGCACGTTCGCTGGGATGCGCGATTCAGCCATATCGATTATCTGCCCAGGACGGAGCAGGACGCGCCTCAACGGTTTCGCTACGCCACGCGCATAGCGTTTGGCAAAACTATCGAAGGCTGGGGCGAGACGATAGGGGAGCGCGGCAATCGTTCATCCGCTCTTCGATTCGGCTCCGAAGACGCATGGTCTCTGATACGCGAAGGCTCCGGCTCCTGGGTCTATGAGCCGCGCGATGAAGCCATAAGATTCAGCACCGTTTATGACTACAGAGTCCGTTACGGATGGCCCGGCCGATTGATAGACCGGCTGATCTTTCGCCCTTTAATGGTCTGGGCTACGCGATGGAGTTTCGACCGCCTACGTCTATGGATAGAACGAGGCATCGCTCCCGACCTGGCTTTGCGTTTATGGTCAGTAAAAATAGCGGCGCGAATCGCGCTTGGGTTGGTATGGATGATCGAAGGGCTTGTGCCCAAGCTACTCGTGGTCAGCACGGAAGAGATTCTCCTCGCTGAGCGGTCGGGCTTTTACTGGCCTACGCCCGAAGCCACTCTTGCGATGCTCGGAGTAGCGGAAATTATTGCAGGACTCTGGTTGATCTCAGGCCGGGCCGAGCGCCTGGCTTCTGCACTAATGACTGTTGCGATGTTTGTGATCGTCGCGATCGTCGTCGCAACAGACCCGATACAACTGGCCAACCCTATGGGAGGCATATCTAAAAACCTCGGTCTTATCGCCTGCGCGCTGGCCGTATGGATGCTGTCGCCCATCACCCCGAAGGCTTCTCGCGCTTCAGTAGCCCGACCGTGAGGGAGGAGGTTCAGTAATGATTCTGTTACCGTTTCAGGCGGCGCTTGGGGCGTCGATTGAAAAAGCCGCCCCCGCAGTCAAAGATCATTTTCTTCAATCGAGCGGCACCCGGCGTTTTCGCGGCGTGATGCGGCGGGTCTGGCGAATAGGAGGATGGAGAGGGTTGATGGCCTGGCCTTTCTTGAAGGTCGGGCAATGGACGGGTAATCTCTTTGCCGACACGGGCACGGATATACGTTTCGAACTGGAAAACAGGGTGACGGCCTTGCCCGATGGCCGCGCAAGCATGACCTGGGACAGGGCTTTTTATTTCCCAAAGGGTACTCGCAGGTTCAATGCCGTAATGGTCTTCGATACGGAACGCGAAGTAATCGTCGACCGGCTGGGCAAGAGCGGGCATCTGGAGGTCGAGCTATATCCGCAAATTCGCGAAGGTGCCTTATGGATTCAATCCGGCAAGCAGCGTTTGCGAATCGGGCCATTGCGAATTCCGCTTCCGAGATGGTTCACGGGGCGCGCAAGCGTGCGCGAGTGGCAGGAGGCGGACGGTTCGCTCGAAGTAAGCGTGATGGTTCACAATCCGCTGCTGGGCGATTTCTTCGGCTATGAAGGCACATTCACCGAGATCGTTCAGCCTGAGAATGAATGCATTTATTGTTTGTGACCACTACATCGACAGGAAAAGGTATACTGCGCGCGGGGTAAAATGAAAGCTTTCCTGGGAGCGCAGGCATCCTGCCTGCAAGCGTTTCCGCATTCAGGGTATTGAGGGAAACCCTCAATTCATGCCACGCGCAGTATAAAGCTGGCGGGGAATTCGATCATGGCAATGAAACTCGCTGAAGCGATTGAGGAAAATAAGTCTTCCGTATTTGAATCGAGCGAAGCGGCCAAACGACGCCTCTCAGAGACCGAAGGCCGTCCGTTGTTTTTAGCAGACTGGCTCCGCGCTGTCTTCATTCATTACGAGGTGGAAGCAGCGGTCTTGCAGCGAGAGGTGCCTTTTGAGTTGGACCTTTTGAACGGACGCGCATACATCTCGATTGTAGCATTCACTCAACGGAATCTGCGCCCCAGGATTGGCGGGCGCGTTGCCGCATGGGCGCTCGCGCCGATAGCGACTCACGCATTTCTGAATCTGCGGACCTACGTTCGCTGCAACGGAGAGCCGGGCATATACTTCCTCGCCGAATGGGTGCCCAATCGTTTCAGCGTGCTTTTAGGTCCGCCCGTTTACGGCCTGCCCTATCGATTGGGCAGATTGGATTATCGCCACGATCATGAAGACGGCCGCCTGTTCGGAGAGGTTGCGGCGGGCGATTCATCCGCGCGTTTGATCTATCAGGCCGGTATGGAAACCCGCGCTCACAATAAATGTATTCATTCTTGGGCTAATGAATTCAAGCACTGTCGGGCGAATTCGATTGATGAGTTCCTTATGGAACGCTACAGCGCGTTCACGAAAAGAGGCTCAAAGGTGAGGCGCTTTCGCGTGTGGCACGAGCCGTGGCTTCAGACCGAAATCGATGTGACGATTGCAAGCGACAGCCTGCTCTCAATGTCGTGCCGGTGGTTCGAGCACGCGCGGCTGACAGGTGCCAACTACTCGCCCGGCGTCCGGGATGTATGGATAGGCCGCCCGCAAAGGCTTCGCTCGCCGGTAAGGGGATAACACGATGAAGATACTCTATAAGGTCAACACCTTCTTGATTCTGGCTCTGGGAATCGTGCATGTCTCTCTGACTCCGCTATTCTTCGATAAATTTTCACAAAGCGCGCTATGGTTTATCAGCGGAGGATTGACAGCGATCTTCATGAGCTTTTTGAACTTCGCGCTGATGAAGGATGCGGGCAAAGAGCGGACGGTCCAGATTCTTTGCCACATTGCAAACATAACGGGCCTGATATTCGCAACCTCGATGTTTGCAGTCGATTCGTTACGCGCATCTCTTGCCCCTCAATCATACATCGTGCTTTTTCTATTCGCCTTCGAGCCTGTAGCAGCATTCAAATATCGCTCGTGGTAGGTTGTTATGCCTGTCAGTCAAATCCTGATGAAAGACAGTAAGTCGCTTTCGTGGACCGGGCGGTTCCTGTTTGGCATGGTGGCGATTGCGGGAACGGTGATCTATGCGGCGAGCTTTGCGCTGATTGAAGAGAGCGCGAAACTCGTCCCCGTAGCGAGGGCGATAGGGATAGCTTCGGGCGTTTCCTGGCCCGTCTTCGGTGTGATTTTACTGCTCGTCACCCGATGCCGCCCTCGCGTATTGGCCTGGGCCGACGCCTGTCTCATCACCATGATCGCAGGGATTACCGTCTTGATGTTGAGCGCGCTATCGAACGTGGCGGCCTTCGTTATAAAAGCGATTGAAAGCGCCGGCGCTTCGACGACGATTCACACAGCGATTCTCATCGCGGCTGATCTCTTGATGGCCGTCGTATTCGTGCGCCACGCGCGCATGCTTGGACTGGGCAGGGCGCTTGCAGTGACGCTATGGGTCGTTGCGCTCAACGGCATATTTGCCGCGCTTCTCATTTTGTTGAGCCGGTCGGGAGACTTTGCTTTATGAAGCTTGCGATGGTCGGCCATTTGAGTCGGTGCATACTGCTGGCCTATCGCGCGCCTGTCAGCAGCGTGATCGATCTGATCCCCGATGGGCTGGAGTTGGTCACGCGGGACGGCTGGGCTTTCTGGAACATAGTGGCCTGCCGCATAGAGAGCATGCGGCCCGCAGGTCTGCCCGGTCCCTTTGGAGTGAGCTATCATCACGTCGCATACAGGCTCTACGTCAGGGCCGAGACCGCAGGCGGAGAGATCGTGGAAGGGTTGTACTTCGTCCGAAGCGATGCCGATAAATTTTTAATGTCGAAGGCGGGCAATCTTCTTAGCGACTTCCGTTTCCATACGGCGAATATCTCTCTGACTGTTGTTGAAGACCGTTTCACGCTCGACGTTCGAGACTCTTCCGGCGGCGCGGGAGATGCGCATTTCTCAGCGCGATCGAGCGAAGACGCGCGCCTCAGTGACGATTCCTGTTTCGCTTCGTTCGATGAAGCGGCGCGCTTTCTGAAGTATCGCCCCCTCGGTCTGTCGTGTGATGCTGATAGAAGATGGTTGAAAGTGGCCGAAGTCTTCCGCGACGAATCTCGATGGGATGAAAAGCCTCTGAGCGTAACCGATGCCCGCTGGTCTTTTTTCGATCACATGAATCAAAGAGACGTTCAACTGGAACTGGCGACGCGAGTGGCCCCGATTGCCTATCGCTGGCGATTGGGAAGAAGAGAAAGGCTCGCAGGGGCTTAATGCGCGGATTGTTTCAGTGTGAGCAGTTTCTCAACTATATGAAAAGCCGCACGCGGGCGGGCGAGTCTTCGGGCATTTGCCTGCATTCGAGCGAATCGCTTTGGGTCGTCGAGCAGGCGGTCTATCTTGTAAGCGAGGGCAGGCAGGTTGTTACAACGTATGGCTACTCCCTCTTCGAGAAGATGATCGGAGTTGCGCTCTTCCTGGCCGGGAATGGGATTGACTATGACGAATACCAGCCCTGATGCAAGCGCTTCGGATGTAGTAAGCCCGCCAGGTTTGCCGAGCAGTATGTCGGAGGCTGCCATGTGCTCGTCCATCTCGCTTGTGAAGCCTATGACTTTGACGACTACATGATGACCGGGTGAAAGCCCTGCCGTAATACGGTCGAGATCGCTTTTCATCTCCTCGTTGCGTCCGCAGACGGCTATGACCTGCGCCGGGTGTTGGAGTTGCAACAGCGACGTCAAAAGGTTATTGATGGAACCGACCCCGAACCCTCCCGCCGAAATCAGTATGGTGGTCTCGTCCTGTTTGAGTCCGTGTTTGATACGCATTTCGCGCTTATCTCTCTTCTTGGTGAAGGCGGGGTCTATGGGGATGCCGGAGACGGTGATCTTATCGGGAGAGATGCCTGTCTTTTCGAGATGGATGCGAGTTTCGTCGAGTGCGACGAAGTATTGTTCATAGTAGTGGCAAAGCCACATGGCGTGAACGTCGAAATCTGTGACGACTATGGCCTGGGGGCTTGTGATGCGCTCTTTGGCCTTGAGCCAGGAGATGATCTCGGACGGCAGAAAATGTGTGCAAACGATAACGTCGGGCCTGTACTGCTCTATCATCTTCACGAAGGGGCGGGTATTGAGCTTGTCGAAAGCGAGGCGGCGACGCCCGTTCTTCCAGGGTTTGTCGAATTGATCGTAGAGCCAGCCGAGCACGTCCGGCATGTGATTGACCATATCGATATAGGCTTTGGAGTAGAGGTTGCGAAAAACCCTTGTGGTATATTCGAGCGCGTCGACGTGGCGAACCTCTTCTGCCGCACCTCTTTCCGTAAAGGCGCGCTCGATGGCCTGCGCCGCCCTAACATGGCCCGCGCCGGATGATGCCGATAGTATCAACACCTTGTTAAAAATGGTTCGATCGGATGAGTCATTCACAGTGGGGGTATTGTATGCCGTGATGTTGCTCATCACAAGAACAAGCAGACGCTACGCAAACCCATATCGAGTGAGGTTCTCAAAAAGACCATTAGGCAAAAACTGAAACTCGCAGCGGGCGGAAGCCGATGGTATCTTTCTTCTCCTACGTTCTCTCTTCTCCCCATATCTCTCAATCCCCTCAATCCCTGCGAATATTTCCCCTGCCTTGACAAGCCTGACCCCATTCGATAACTTCCAATGTTGCTCTCTCGTCGAATTTTTCGACTGCGATCAGGCACTCTTAATGGATTTCAACCGGAGGTAAAAAGGATGGCTATCAAAGTAGGTATTAACGGATTCGGACGAATCGGGCGCAACATCTTGCGCGCGGCTATGGATGGCGGAGACCTGGACTTCGTAGCGGTCAACGATATAACCGATACCAGGACGCTCGCTCACCTGCTCAAGTATGACTCCGTGCTCGGCAACCTCGACGCGGACATACAGGCGACTGAGAGCAGTATCACGGTCAACGGCGATGAGTTTCACGTATTTTCAGAGCGCGACCCCACCAAGATCGATTGGGGATCGTTCGGCGCTGAGGTGGTCGTAGAGTCCACGGGCCTCTTCACAAAGAAAGAAGATGCCGCCAAGCACCTGCGCGACTCGGTGAAGAAAGTCATCATCTCGGCCCCGGCCAAGAATGAAGACATCACCCTCGTTCTCGGCGTGAACGAAGAAGCTTACAACCCTGCCGAGCATCACGTCATATCGAATGCTTCGTGTACGACCAATTGCCTCGCCCCGATTGCAAAAGTCCTGCACGAGAACTTCACGATCAAAAAAGGATTGATGACGACGATCCACTCTTACACGAACGATCAGAAACTCCTCGACCTGCCGCACAAAGACCTGCGGCGCGCGCGCGCCGCTGCGGTCTCGATCATACCGACTTCGACCGGCGCGGCAAAAGCCATAGGTCTCGTGCTGCCTGATCTCAAGGGCAAGCTCGACGGGTTCGCCCTCCGAGTCCCGACCCCGAACGTCTCTATCGTAGACCTCGTAGCCGAGGTCGAACGTGACGCCACGAAAGAGGATGTCAACGCTGCGATGAAGAGCGCCGCCGAAGGGCCGATGCAGGGCATTCTTCAATACTCGGAAGAGCCGCTCGTTTCGATAGACTTCCGCCGGAACCCGCACTCTTCGATACTCGACGCCGAATACACGAACGTCGTCGGGGGCAATCTCGTGAAACTGCTCTCCTGGTACGACAACGAGTGGGGATACTCCTGCCGCGTAGTCGATCTCATACGCTACGTCGCGGAGCGAGGATTCTGAGACGCGGAGAGTGGGAGACGCGGGGACGCGGCGATCTGTTCGTCCCGTCCCCGCGTCTCCGTGTCCCCGTGTCTCCGCGTCGGGGAGCTTGTATGGCTAAACTCTCGATCACAGAGCTCGACCTCGAAGGCAAGCGTGTGCTTATGCGCGTGGATTTCAATGTGCCGCTCGACGAAAGCGGTAACGTCTCTGACGACACGCGAATTCGGGCGGCGCTGCCGAGCATTCAATACGCGATAGATCACGGCGCGCGACTCGCGCTGGCCTCGCATCTCGGACGGCCCAAAGCGAAGCCTGACGCGAAGTATTCGCTCGCGCCCGCTGCCCGGCGGCTTTCCGAATTGCTCGGCAAAGAGGTAGCCCTCGCTCCCGATTCCATCGGTCCCCAAGTGCGGGCGATGGCCGACGCCCTCGGCGAAGGCGATCTGCTTATGCTCGAAAACGTCAGGTTCCATGCGGGCGAAGAGGCGAACGACCCCGAATACGCGCGGCAACTCTCCGAGATAGCCGACCTCTACGTCAATGATGCGTTCGGCACTGCGCATCGCGCGCACGCTTCTACAGAGGGGATAACCCGCTTCGTCGAGAAATCGGCCGCAGGGTTTCTTATGGAAAAAGAACTGCGTTATCTGGGCCGGGCGCTTGAAAATCCTGAACGCCCGTTCGTGGTCATACTAGGCGGGGCCAAAGTGTCGGACAAGATCGCCGTGATAGAAAACCTCCTCAAGACGGCCGATGCGATATTGATCGGCGGCGCGATGGCATACACATTCTTGAAATCTCAGGGGATGGAAACCGGCCACTCGCTTGTCGAAGGTGACAAGCTGGACCTTGCGCGCGACCTGCTCGCGCGAGCGAAAGAGCGCGGCGTGGAGTTATTGCTGCCGGCCGATAACGTAGTGGTCGATAAAGCCTCGTGGGACGGCGACCCGCAAGCATCCGCGCCTCGCGCCTGCGCAGTGAGCGATATAAAACCCGAAGAGTCGGGCTTCGACATAGGGCCTGAAGCCGTCCGCCGATTTTCAGAAAAGATCGCCTCTGCAAAGACCATAGTGTGGAACGGTCCCATGGGATTATTCGAGCACGAGCCGTTCGACAGGGGAACGCGCGCCATCGCAGAAGCGGTCGCTTCGTCAGGAGCGATCACTATAATAGGCGGAGGAGATTCGGTGGCGGCGGTCGCAGAAGCCGGAGTGGCAGACCGGATAACGCACGTCTCTACGGGAGGCGGCGCATCGCTTGAATTCCTCGCGGGAGAGACCTTGCCCGGCGTGGCCGCTCTGACCGATAAGTAGATTCGATTTTGCTGGCGAACAGAAATTATGTTTGAAATCGGCAGAATGAAATTTTGTATATTATTGCTGGCCGCCTTGATGGTTACGGTGTCGGTTGCGTGCAGGCAAAAGCCCGCTTATAGCGACATGGAACTCGGGCCAAGCCCCGGCAACGATCAAAGCAACGCGAACCAGGCTGCTCCGCCTTCGAATGCTAATGCAAATGCTCCGGGAGCGGCAGCCCAGAACTCGAACAGCCAGTCGGCCCGGTCTAAATTGCCTTCATTCATGGACGAGAGAACCGGCGAAATCAAAGACCTTCCTTCATACCCCGGCTCTTACAGAACCAACGCGCAGTACGGCCCGGACAGGGGCATAAATAGGGCATTCGTGGCCCTTCAAACATCGGACTCTGTCGACAGAATTGCCGCCTTTTATAATGATGCGATCAAGAGCAACGGCTGGACCGTGGTGAACACGCTCCATGAGCCGGAGCTCTATAAGATCGAATTCAAAAAGGGAGACAACGATCAAGGAAGTGTTCAGGCTCAAAAAAATCCTCTTGCCAGCACTGTGGATATAGTCCTGTCGAGAATAGAAAGGCCGACGGCAACCGGTAATTAGCTCGCTTTGGATCAGAACATGCAACCTACCCGAAGACCTCTCATAGCCGGAAACTGGAAGATGTATAAGACGATTCCCGAAGCGTTGGAATTCGTCCGGGCCTTCAAATCGCTCGTCGTCGCGGCGACTCATTGCGACATACTGATTGCCCCGCCCTTCACCGCCATAAAAGCCGTAGCCGACCGCGTCGAGGGGTCGAACATCGCCGTTGGCGCGCAGGACGTTGCAGCCGAAGCGGGACCGGGCGCGTTTACAGGAGAAGTTTCTGCGGCGATGATAAAAGACGCGGGCGCTCGATATGCCATCATAGGCCATTCGGAGAGGCGGCAGTATTACGGCGAGACCGATAAATCGGTCAATCGAAAGATTCGCGCAGCCGATGGCGAAGGGCTTTTACCGATAGTGTGCGTCGGCGAACCGTTGGAAGATAGAGACGCGGGGCGCGCGGAAGAGTTCGTTGACCGCCAACTTGCCGAAGGGTTGCGTAACTTGACAGTCGAGGAGGCCGCCCGTATCATAATCGCTTACGAGCCTATATGGGCAATCGGCACAGGGCGCACCGCGACGCCTGAGACGGCCGGGCAGATGCACGCTTTCATCCGCTCCCGCATCCGCGAGATGTTCGGTGAAAAAGTGGCCGAAGATTTAAGGATACTCTACGGCGGCAGCGTGAAGCCCGCAAACATCGCGGCGCTTATGAACGAAGCCGACATAGACGGCGCGCTCGTAGGCGGGGCGAGCCTTGAGGCCGAGACGTTTGGCAGGCTTGTGAATTACAAAGAGAACAGGTAGGGCTTTAGAAGTGATCGGATACATTTTAATGACACTTTACATCGTTTCCTGCATCATCCTGATACTGTTCGTGCTATTGCAGCCGGGCAAATCGGATGCGGCGGCCGTTTTCGGCGGGGGGGCGAACTCTTCGGCTTTCGGCCCGCGAGGCACACAGTCGGCCCTTGCGAAGATAACCATAGGCGCGGCTGTGATCTTCTTTTTGACCGCGTTCCTGTTTTCGATTCCCGGTTTGTTCGAGACCCGTTCGGTCGGCGAAGATGTCGGACCCGCGCAGTCACAACCCGCTCCTCCGACGCCGCCTCCTGCAAACATTCCGCAGACGCCGCCGCCCGGTGAATCGCCCGCGCCGCCAACTGCGCCTTCGGACCAACCGGCGACTCAGCCGCGAGCGCCGGAGCCTAAACCTGCTGAGAGCGCGCCCAAGCAGGACAACAAGTAGCATCGGGCGACCGGGCCGAGTGTTCGTTGTTTGAAAACCTTATTCATTGTGAGCGCGCCCAGGCGGTGGAATGGATTTCCCTGAGAGCGCACGCTTCCAGCGTGCCCGGCTTGTGTGATAGACGCCTCGGTTTGAGAGCGGCTGCGGTTTCTTGTATAAATGATCTATGTCCAGGCGCAAATACACTGCTGAGATGCTGAGACCGATTGTTGAAGCGTCACTATCGTTTGCCGAGGTTCTGCGGCGTCTCGGCTTGAAGCAGACGGGCGGCTCGCAAACGAATATCAAGAGGCTGGTGCAAGAATACGGAATCAGCACCGATCACTTTCTCGGTCAGGCATGGAGGCGGGACCGGGAACATGAGGGACCAGGAAAAGCGACGGCAGAGGAAATTCTCGTTTTACGCGACCCTCTCGCGCACCCTGAAAAAGCGTATAAGCTGCGTCGCGCGATGATTGAAACAGAGATACCGTTTCGATGCGCGATGTGCGGAATCGGAGATTCCTGGAATGGCAAACCGTTGATGCTTACGGTCGATCACATCAACGGTCACCGATATGATAACCGCAGAGAAAATCTCAGGTTTCTCTGCCCGAATTGTCATAGCCAGACTCCGACATTCGGCAACAGCTTGGGCCTGACGGATGTGACGAGTTGTAGGAGAAGGGTGGCTCATAACCGGCGAAGGCGAAAGCAGCTTGCCGATGAGAAGAAATGATGTTTGAGAAACAAGGTTCGTGGGGACGTGGCGGAACTGGTATACGCGCGTGTTTGAGGTGCACGTGGGGAAACCCTTGAGAGTTCGAGTCTCTCCGTCCCCACCAAAAACTTTGCCGGATGTATGAGTAATCCATAGCGGTTCGAGTCTTTCCTTCAGCACTATATCTTACTCTTCTATTCTTCTGATTTTCCTTTCAGACATCTTCATCTGTTGACCCTTCCGCTTTCAGGTCGCGTATCAACCGCTCGAACGCCTGTCTGTATGCGTCGTGGTCTTTCCACTTCTTGAAGTCGCCTATATTGCGAGAGTTCTTTATCAGCGCAGGCCAGCCCGCGTTGATCTTCATGACTGAATCATCGAGCCGGATAGGAAACAGCACGAGCCGCTTTTGCTCTCGCTCTTTGGATAGCGCCGTTTCGACTTCCTGTTCCACCCACTCGCTTTCGACAGAGTGTTTGGATAGAACCAGCAGCAGCTTGTCATGCATTCGGATCGATTCGTCAATTCCTACTCTGATCTTCTCTCCGATCTTCAAATCTTCGGGAGCGAACCAGCAGCGCACGCCTTTGTTTTGCAAGTCTGCATAGAGGCGTTCGGCGAAGTCATGGTTCTTGCTTGAGTAACTGATGAAGCAGGAATAGAACTCGAAAGCCTTGCCGGTGAGCGACCGCATATAGGTTATGAAATTATCAGGCACGCCACAGCCTCGAAGGAAGGCTTCAGGAATTTCGCCTCTGGATTTGTAGATGGTGTCTATGCTGATGTGGGAAGGGCCAATGTGTTTTACTGTCTCAAGCCCTTTAACCTGGCTAAGATCATTATCAGCAAAGACTGTATAGAAAATGGCGGCTTCGTTGAAGTCCGTGCCGCTGAGGAGCGCGCCGCTGAGGTTCGCTCTGTTGAAGTCCGCGTAGCTGAGGAGCGCGCGGCTGAGGTCCGCACCGATGAATTTCACGCCGATGAGATCCGCGCCGCTGAGGTTTGCGCGGCTGAGGTCTGCGCCAATGAAGTTTGCATTGGCAAGGATTGCTCTGAGGTCTGCGCCTATGAGTCTCGCGTAACTGAGGTCCGCGTCGTCGAGGTGCGCGCCCCTGAGGTTCGCGTAGCTGAGGTTTGCGCTGAAGAGGTTCGCGTAGCTGAGGTTTGCGTAGCTGAGATCCGCTTTGCGGAGGTGCGCTTCGTTGAAGTGCGCACTGCTGAGTTTTGCACTGCTGAGTTTCGCGCCGCTGAGCTTCGCCAAGCTAAGGTCCGCATAGCTGAGGTTCGCTTCACTAAGGTTCGAGCCTCTGAGATTCGCGTCGCTGAGATTCGCGTTTCTGAGATCCTCACCGCTGAGGTCCGCTTTGCGGAGGTCTGGCCGTATTCTAAAATTCTCCCTCCTCCACTTATTCCACGCCTCCACGCCTTGCATGAGAATTTCGAGATGCTTCTTGTCTGCCATGCTCTCTTCACTCCTCATCTATGAAATGGACTGCTGATTATACTGCGAGCAGGATAAATGAAAGTTCCTGATAAAGTTCAGAGTCCACGCAAAGAGCGTGCTGCGGCAGCCTGAAGGCTGTACTCTGAACTTTAGGAACTTTAGGCGAAACGTATTTCATCGGCCCTGATTTCGTGTCGCCACAACTCCCTGCCTGTCGCGTCGAGCGTGCGAAGCAGAAGCTTGCGCGCATCCTTCGAGCCGCTCGCTTCGATCAGCCCGAAGTTGCGCACCCCTGCGACCAGAGTTCCGTGTACGCGCGCAGGGTTGGCCCTTTCTTCCGCGCTCGGATTTGCGGGACCGGAGGTGAGCGGGCTTGAGGTGAAATCATAAAGCGGGTAGATGCCCGGCTCTTCGCGTCGGATGAGTTCCGTATGATGGCGGTCCCCTGAGAGAAACAGGACGCCACTGATTCAAGCTTCACGAATGAAATCGATCAGGCGTCGCTGTTCCTGCGGGTAGTTGCCGAAGGCTTCAAACAGCGTCATCGGGTTCATCATTTGATTGCCGCCCGCGATGATCTTGAAGGTCGCGTCGCTCGAAGCCAGCGCGTCCATGAGCCACCCGATCTGTGCCGCGCCGAACATCACTTTCTCGCCGCCCGGCAGAGCGCGATTCGGCGAACGGTGATAGCGATTGTCGAGGAGAAAGAACTCCGTGTCGCTCCACACGAATCGCCCGAATACGCCCGCCGTTTCCGCCGTGCCGTAAGTGGCGTTGGCCCAGTAATCCTGAAAGACTCGCAGCGACTCGGCCCGCGTGCGGTATGCCCTGTCGGAATTATTCGGCCCGAAATCATGATCGTCCCATATAGCGTAATGATGCGTCGCGCTCAACAACTCTCGCAACTCGGGCAG
>JAKEHD010000217.1 GCA_022615215.1 Blastocatellia bacterium | reverse complement strand
TGACCTTGGCGGCGTTAGCTACTCGGCGTTCAGCCGCGAAATCTCAGAGTGTGGCATCGGCCTGTTGCATGCCGTCGAACTGATGCCCGGCGAGGTCGAAGTGGCGATTCCGACCGAAAAGGGAGACTCAGTTCGCATTCGCGCGCCGTAGCGCAGGTCTTGCAATAAATTGTTCATAGTCCGTTGTCCTTTGTCCGTTGCACTCTTTGTCAAGGTCTCGCTTGAAAGCTACAACGGATCGCTGACAAAGGACAACGGACGAATAGTTCATTCATATCTTAAAGCGACCATCGGATCGACACGGGCCGCACGCCGCGCAGGTATGTAGCACGCAAGCAGCGCGATGACCATAAGCAACGCGGCGACTCCTGCAAAGGTCAGCGGGTCGGTTACGCTCACCTCAAAGAGCAGGCTCTCCATAAACTTCGTCAACAGAAACGCCCCGCTCAAACCGGCGGCGAGGCCGATCAGGGCCAGTATCATCCCCTGAGAGATGACCATTCGCAAAACGTTTCCTGTACGCGCGCCTAACGCCATGCGTATGCCTATCTCGTGCGTGCGCTGCTCGACCGCGTAGCTCATCACGCCATAGATTCCTACGCTTGCGAGCACCATAGCCACTGCCGCGAAGACGCCCAGCAGCAGCATTGAAAACCGCTGTTGAGCTATTGAGGCCGAAACAAACTGGTCGAGCGTCCTTATGCTTGAAACAGGCTGCTCTTTATCGATGCTCAAGACAGCGCCGCGAATCCCGCCGCTCAGAGAGGCAGGCTCGCCCTCGGTCCGCACGACGAGAGTCATGAAAGAGAAGGGCTGTTGACTGTATGGCTCATAAGTCTGCGCGGTCGTTTTCTGATCCAGGCCGTATTGTTTGACATCGCCGACTATGCCGACGATCTCACGGTAAGTCACGGGTCCCATCGTAACGTGTACGCGCTTGCCTATAGGGTTCTCATTCGGGAAATGCGTCTTCGCCATGGTTTCGTTTATGATCGCCACGCGGGTCGTATCCTTCGTATCCTGCTCTGTGAAGAAGCGGCCTCTGAGCAGGGGTATTCCCATAGCTCTGAAGTATTCGGGGCTCACAGAGTAATAATTGGTGCTCGGCCCCTCGCCCGCAGGATAAGGAGGCCGACCCTCTATCTCAAATCCCAGCACGAAATCGTTGCCCGTCAAGGGCACGACACAGGATGCGCCCGCTGCCTGAACGCCGGGTAGGCTTGAAACATGCTCGATCAGTTGATTGTAGAAGGTGAAACGCTGACCCGCGTCCGCGTACTTCTTCTGCGGCAGCGAAATCGAGGCAGTAAGCGCATTGTTGGGATTGAATCCCGGTTCGACTCTCTGTAGATGCAAAAAGCTCTTGATCATCAACCCTGCACCGACAAGCAGCACGAGCGACATCGCCACTTCGATCACGACCAGCGTGCCGCGAATGATATGGCGTCGCCCACCCTCTGTCGAGCCGCGTCCCGCGTCTTTCAGGGTCTCGTTGAGGTCGGGCTTTGATGCCTGCAATGCGGGTACGAGTCCGAAGCTCAGACCCGTCAACAAAGTGATCGCGGCTGTAAAGGCGAGCGCCCGTCCATCGAGGGAGACATCTCTCACGCGCGGCAGGTCTTCGGGCGCAAGAGCAAGCAAGAGGTCGACGCCCCATATAGCGAGCAATAATCCAATTATTCCGCCCGTGAGCGATAACAGAACGCTTTCGGTAAGCAGTTGGCGGACGAGCGCGAAGCGGCCTGCGCCCATCGCCGCGCGAATGGCGATCTCTTTTTGCCGCGAAGCGGCGCGCGCAAGCAAAAGGTTCGCAACGTTTGCGCACGCGATCAGCAGCACGAAACCGACAGCCCCAAGCAGAAGGATCAACGCGGGCTTGATATCTCTTACCGCGTACTCAAGCAGCGGCATGATCTTCACGTTCCAGCCCGCGTTCGCGTCGGGGTACTGCTGGGCGAGGCGTTCGGCGATGGTGCTCATCTCCGCGCGAGCCTGATCGAGAGTGACGCCGGGTTTCAGCCGCCCGATTGCCGAGAGATAATGCGACCCGTGTTGCCCGGCCTGCTGAGCGGTGAAAGCTATAGGCGTCCAAAGCTCGGTGTCGCTGCCTCCGAACCGGAAATCCTGCCCCATGACGCCTATCACCGTATAGCTCTGTCCGTCGAGCGTTATCGCCTGATTCAATATGTTCGGATCGCCGCCAAATCGCCTCTGCCAGAGGCCGTGACTTAGAATCACAACTTCGTTGTGGCCCGGCTGATCTTCTTCAGGCAGAAAGTCGCGTCCGATCTGAGGTTGCACGCCGAGCATCGCGAAACAACCATGAGTGATGCGCTGGCCCCGCAATCGTTCGGGATCGCCTCTTCCGATGAGGTTGAAAGCCGCGCCGTTGATCGCGGTCATCTGCTCGAAGACCGTGTTCTGTTTTTGCCAGTCGAGGAAGTTGCCCGGCGAGACTGAGAACTCAGGAAATTGCGGCAGCTTAGTTTCACGTATCATCATCAATCTGTCCGGGTCTTCAAAAGGAAGAGGGCGCAGGAGCACCGTATTGACCACGCTGAAGATTGCCGCATTGGCTCCTATTCCGAGCGCGAGCGCGATTACTGCCACGACTGTAAATCTCAGATTCCCTGTCAGCATCCGAACACCGAAACGAATGTCCTTTAACAAATTGTTCATGATTAAGAGTCCTCCCTTTTTGTCCGTCGTCAGTGGTCCGGCAGCGAGTACGCTTCCGTCCGTTGCTCTTTTTGTCAGGATTTCGTTAAAAGCCATCCAACAACTGACCACCGACCACTGACCACTGCTTATTCGTATCTAAGCGCCACACCTGGGTCTACGCGCGCCGCACGCCGCGCAGGTATGTAGCACGCAAGCAGCGCAATGATCACAAGCAGCGCGGCGACTCCTGCAAAGGTCAGAGGGTCGGTCGCGCTCACGCCGAACAGCAAACCATCCATCAGGCGCGTCAGGGCGAAGGCTCCCGCAAGGCCGCAGGCGACTCCTATCAATGCCAGACGGATTCCCTGCCCTATCACCAGCCGCCGTATGTCGCGCGGGGTCGCGCCAAGCGCCAGGCGTATGCCGATCTCGCGTGTGCGCTGCGCGACCGTGTATCCCATGACGCCGTAAATCCCTATGAGCGCCAGCAGCAGCGCCACGCAGGCAAACAGCGCCAGCAGCCACAGGGCGAATCGCTCAGAGCCGACCGAACTGTTTACGGCTTCGCGCATCGTCGAAATGCTGTACATCGGCAATTGTTTATCGAGTTGCCACACCTGTCGTCGGATGGCCTCAACTAAAGTGGTCGGCTCGACTGCGGTGCGCACGAACAGATTCATCCGCCGGAACGCGCCCGCCGCCTGCGCCAATGGGAAATTCATCTCCGGCTCGACCGGCTGATCTGGAGCTATTTGCCGCGCGTCGCCCGCGACGCCGATGATGGTTGCAGGAAACGGGCCGGCGTTGCCGATATAAAGCAGGAAACGCTGTCCGACCGGGTCTGCGTCGCCCCAGAATCGCCGCGCCATCGTCTCGTTGATGATGGTTACCAACGGCTGGCCTTCCCTGTCCTGTTCGGTGAAGCCTCTTCCTTTGAGCAACGGCATGCTCATCAGCCGATAATAGTCGGGACTTATCACGCGATAGTCGGCGCTCTGTCGCTGTTCGGGCGCGGTCTGTCCCTCAAGCGCAAAGTTCCACCGCTCGGTGAACCAGAACGGCGGGTGCGACGCTACGGCGACCTCTTTCACGCCCGGCAACGTTCGCACCTGCTCGATGAGTTGTCGGTAGAACGTTGCTTTTTCGCCCGGTGTGCGGTATTTGCCGGGCGGAAGATTGAAACGCATCGTCAGAGTGTTTTCGGCATTGAACCCCAGGTCGACATTCATCAATCCTATGAAGCTGCGCAACAACAACCCCGCACTGATGAGCAGCATCAGAGCCAAAGCAATTTCGGTAACGACCAGCACGCTGCGCGCGCGCCGGAGAGCGACGCTGCCGGTGCCCGACCGACCGGCCTCGTGTAAAACCGGGCCGATCTCAACCTGCGCGGCCTGAAGCGCCGGCCACAGCCCGAAGAGGAAAACCGTCGCCAGCGCAATGGCCGCCGTGAATAATAGCACGGGCGGTGAGACGCCGATCACTGCCTCAGCGGGAATGCTTCCAGAAACGAGGTTGCCGGTCGGAATCAACGCACGCAGACCGTCCACGCCCCACGCGCCCAGCAACAGCCCCAGTCCGCCCCCCAACAGGGCGAGCAGCGCGCTCTCAGTGAGAAACTGCCGAAGCAGGCGTCCGCGACTCGCTCCGAGGGCCGCGCGAATCGCCACCTCAGGCTGGCGCGCGGACGCGCGTGCCAGCAGCAGACTCGCCACGTTGGCGCAGGCGATGAGAAGCACCACTCCCACAGCGGCGAAGAGTATGAGCACGGCGGGCCGGACGCTGCCCAGCAGGGCATCGCGCAAGAGCAGGGCCGACACATTCCAGTTCTCGTACTCGGCGTGGCCGGCCGCATGATCCTGCTCTATGCGGCGCGCGATGGTCTCCAATTCAGCATTGGCCTGGCGAAGCGAAACGCCCGGTTTCAGCCGCGCAAGCACCGCGTACCAGCGTTGTGAGCGCGGCGGCTCGCTCAGGTCGAAGGGGAAAGGGAACCAGAATTCCGTGTCTCTATGCCCGAATCGCTGAGGCATGACGCCGACCACCGTGTAAGACTCTCCGTCCAATTCGATCACGAGATCGATGACGCCGGGGTCGCAGCCTGTGCGACGTTGCCAGAGACCGTAACCGATCACGACCGAACGCCGCCCGCCTGCGCCCTGCTCATCGGGCAACAGCGCCCGGCCTACAAGCGGCGGCACGCCCAGCATCGTGAAGAAATCCGCGCTCACCTTCGCGCCGAAGACGCGCTCCGGCTCCTGGCCGCCGATGGTGATATTGCGCGAGACGGTCTCGACGGCCGCCATCTGCTCGAAGCTCCCGGCCTGCTCGCGATAGGCCAGAAACTCCGGCCCGGCGTGCAATGGCTGTTCGCTGACACCGACCTGCGGGCGATGTTGGTGAATCTGCACGAGCCGTGTCTGCTCTGGATACGGGAACGGGTCGAGCAGCACGGCATTGACGACGCTGAAGATGGCGGTGTTCGCCCCAATGCCGAGCGCAAGCGTGAGCACGGCGATAAAAGTAAAACCGGGTTTCTTAAGTAACATTCGCGCGCCGTAGCGCAGGTCTTGCATAAGTGTTTGCATATTCTTTAAACCTCGGTCGTTGATTATTGAGGGTTGACTGTTCGTCATTTTACCCGACGCCTGTTTGCTCCTGTATCCATGTCACCAACTCATTCAGATAACCTTCCGTAAAAATGGGAGGCGGTACTCGTTCTCCCAGCGGCCACTCAAGCAACATGTGATCGCCTTTTGGAAACACGACGACCTTGAAGTTGGAGTTGCCGCCCCGGAGCAAAGCGGTTTCAATTTCGTGTTTCGCCCGCTCGGCCGGCGAGTTAGGATCTCTTCCCCCTTTCAACACAAGTACAGGCGCTTTCACTTGTTCCCATACAGGCGCGGGCTTGAAATCCATCACAGAGCGCCACCACGCATAATCCTCGATAGGGTAGACTTCTTCTGGAATATCCTCGGCATCGCGAAACCACGTCTGCTGTTTTGCTTCCTGCAAAGCGGCCTTCAATGAATCAGCTCCCTCTCCGGTTCGCTGATAGGCAAACACCTTTTCATTCAAAGTCAGGGCCTGCTTTATGAAGTCGCCTGAATATCCCTTCGCCTGTAATCTGGCCTCGATCTCGGCATTCACCTGCTCGGCAGGGCTGACGCCGCTTGCGCCAATCACCACCACAAAAGCGATCTCTCCCGATCGCATAGCCGCCAAAGGAGCTACCCATTCGCCTTCGCTGAATCCGATCAACCCGATTCGCCCCGCGTCTACCTGCGGCTGCTCTCTGAGCAACCGCACAGCTGCCAGTGCATCGTTCGCATAGTCACCATAATCGGATTTATATAACTCACCAGTGGATGCGCCGCTTCCGCGTTTGTCATAGGTCAGACTTGCGATTCCTTGTTGCGCCAGAAATCTGGCATAGAAGGCGTATTCGTCGCGTGTTTGTCGTCCTGAACCGTGAATAAAAACAGCGGCAGGATGAGTGCCGGATGCTTTAGGCGTGTAAAGAGTTCCAGACAGTTCAACGTCTCCGTTGCGGAAGCTGACTTGTTGCTGATCGTAAGAAAAGAATCTGAGGATGAGCAGCAAAATCATCAGAATAAAAGCCAACAGCAAAGCACAACTACCTGCAATCTTCCTGACGTATCCCGCTTGAGACTTGAGGCTTCTCCACAAGCCAGGCAGCAATAACAATAGAGCCAGTGCAAGAATCATCACCCCAACGAAGGGCAGGTCTACCACTACAGCTAGAGCAGTCGTATTGAGTAAATAAACAAGCAGTCCTGACAGCGTCAGAATACCCCCTGCCCAGATCAGGTAGTTGCGCTGACTCTTCTCTTCTCTCACACGCATTAAAAGTATCCTCCTTTACATCGGCCTCAGTCTTCATTCATAACGAAGCGCCACCATCGGGTCCACTCGCGTCGCCCGCCGCGCAGGGACGAAGCAGGCCATCGCAGCCACGCCCGTAAGCAATAATGCGATCACAGCAAAAGTCAGCGGGTCGGTCGCGCTCACATCGAAGAGCAGGCTCTCCATCACGCGCGTCAGTGCGAAGGCTCCTGCCAGACCTATGACCACGCCCGCAAGCGCGAGCCGCATGCCCTGTCCGAGCACGAGTTTCAGCACGTCCACAGGGCGCGCGCCTAACGCCTGTCGTATTCCTATTTCGTGCGTGTGTTGAGTGACCGCGTAAGACATCACGCCGTATATTCCCACCGCAGCCAGTATCAATGCGACCGCCGCAAATATGCCGAGCAGGAGCAGATTGAACCGGCGAGGCGCTACCGAATCAGACAATAGTTGCTCCATAGTGGCAACCTTCGACACAGGCTGGTCGGGGTCGACCGCTCGCACTTCCTGGCGAATGGCGGCCGTCAAAGCGCCAGGGTCGCCCGCCGTGTGAACGACTATGTGCATGGCGGTTTGTGCCGCCTGCAAGTAGGGCAAAAAAATCTCCGGCTTCGCTTCTGCGTCAAGGCTCGAATGCTTGACATCGGCGGCAACGCCTACGACCGTCAGCCAGGGATTTTTGGATTCGGGGCCTCCTCCCATCTTGAACCGTTTGCCTGAAGGGTCTTCGCCCGGAAAGAATTTACGGGCCATCGCCTGGTTGACTATTACGACGGGCAGCACGCCGCTTCGGTCCTGTTCGGTGAAGTCGCGCCCCTGAACGAGCGGAATACCGAGCGCGCGGAAATAGCCGCTGTTGATCGCTCTATACCCAACGCCTGTGTAATCCTGCGGGCCGGAGTGCGGGCGGCCTTCTATGTAAAACAGCCGCCAGTTGTCTCTTCCGCTGAAAGGGAGCGCAGTCGTCGCTCCGACCGATTGCACGCCGGGCAGTACCTCTATGCGATCGAGCGCCCGTTCGAAAAATGCGGCCGCCGGTTCCTGACCCGGATACTTCGTCCACGGAAGCGCAACTTCGAGCGTCAGCCTGTTCGCCGATTCGAACCCCGGCTCCACCTGTTGAAGGCGAACGAAGCTCTTGATGAGCAATCCCGCGCCGACCAATAGCACGAGCGATAGGGCTACTTCCGTCACAACGAGCGCGCTGCGCAGAAACTGGCTGCGCACGCCTCCCGTCGAAGATCTCCCGCCCTCTTTGAGGGTCTCGCTGAGATTCGGTTTCGAAACCTGAAGCGCGGGCACGAGTCCGAAGATGAGTCCCGTCATTATCGAAAGCAGGCAGGTGAAGCCGAGCACAAGACCATCGATTCCGATCTCCTGAGCGCGAGGGAGATTTTCAGTGCTCAGGGTTGCCAGTATGTCTCCACCCCAGAGGGCCAGCAACAATCCAAGCGCCCCTCCCATCAAAGAGAGCATAAGGCTTTCGGTCACAAGTTGGCGGATGACGCGCCAGCGGCTTGCGCCAAGCGCCGAGCGAATCGCTATCTCCCTCTGCCGCGAGGCGGCGCGCGCAAGCAACAGATTAGCCACATTCGCGCACGCTATCAGCAACACGAATCCCACGGCTCCAAACAGCACGAGCAACGCCGGGCGCACGTCTCCGACCGCCTGTTCGTGCAAGGGGACGAGCATCACTCCCCAACCCGCGTTCGATGCGGGATACTGTTCAGCAAGCCGACCGGCAACGCTGTCCATGTCGCTTTGAGCCTGTTCGATAGAAACGCCTGGCTTCAATCGGGCGACCACGTTGAAGAAGAGGTCCATACGTCCCCATGTGCTCGGCTTGACTACGGCCAGAGGCATCCACAGGGCCGTCTCCGCGTCGGGGAAGCTGAAAGCGGGCGGCATGACGCCCACGATAGCATAAGACTCACTATCTATATCGACCGATTGGCCTAACACATTCGGGTCCGCGCCGAAACTTTGTTGCCAGAGGCTTTGGCTCAGAATAACGACTTTGCTCGCGCCCTCCACATCTTCTTCGGGGAGAAAGTTGCGGCCCGTTGCGGGGTTGACGCCGAGCATTGAAAACATCGTGCCTGACACGGCCACGCCTTTTACGCGCAAGGGTTCGCCCCGACCCGTCAGATTGTAAGCGTCTTCGAGGTAAGCGGCCATGCCCGTAAAGACCCTGTTTTGATCTCGCCAGTCGAAGAAGTTAGGAGCGGAGGCTGCAACGCGATCATCCGGAGCTTTGGTTTTAGAGGCCCATATATTGACCAGCCGTTCAGGTTCTTCATAAGGCAGAGGTCTGAGCAGAACCGTATTGACCACGCTGAAGATGGCGCTGTTAGCGCCTATGCCTAAAGCGAGCGCGATAAGGGCCACAACGGTGAAGCCGGGCCTCGCGCGCAGCATACGAACGCCGTATCGAAGGTCTTGCAAGAAAGTCTCCATCGCTTCCTCCAAAGAGCTATATCCTCGGCTCGCAGGCATCATCAATATAAGCGGCCCCATAAGAGATGCCCGCCCTTATGAAATCGATAGGTCAAACGGCGTGCCATCTCAACAGTGAATCTAAATGGTTGAATCGTTCGATTTGTGTAAAAGCGTCGAACGCTCATAATATCCTTATGTGTGCGCTTCCGGGACCGAAGGATTCCGAAATCGAAAACATTACCGAAGAGTCATTCATGACGCTATGCGTCGCCCTGAAACTATGAAAACGGCTGCGCCGGATGTCCGACAATCTGCTAGATTGTCGTTTTCGTCCGCTTTGCAGCCCTCGATCGTGTGGCAGCACGCTCGGACATTTCCCGAGAAGACCGCAAGCAATTCGAGCCGCTCTCAGCCTCGCGAAAAAAATGCGGTTGCGAACGATGAACGATATGATTCGCTGAGGCCGCAGAATCATCATTGCCGGTTTTTGCTTGTGCCCTGACCGCACTCTTCGATTATGATTTATACAGATGACAGCCACGGCACCCAAAAAGGAATTCGACATCAAACCCGAAAAGATAACGGTCTGGCGGCCTTCGGACCTCGCAGGCATCGAGATACGGCGCGGCACGAACGTCGCCCGCCCGGTTCCCCGCCACTGGCACGAAGAGTTTCAGTTGTGTTTCGTGCAGGCAGGAGCGGGCGAACTCTTCTATAGAGGAGTCAATCATCTCACTCCGCCCGCAAGTCTTTTCATCGTCCATCCGGGTGAAATACACTCGAACTTCGCTTACGGCCCGCAGGGTTGTTCCTACAGCACGATATATGCGCGCCCCGATCTTGTGAGTCGCGCTGCTTCCGAAGTGTCAGGCCGCTCGCAGGACATTCCGTTCTTCTCTACCTCTATCATCTATGATAGAGACATACTCGACCTTTATACTCGTCTCCATTTATCTCTCGAAATGCCGGGGGCGAGCCTCGAAAGAGAGTCACGGTTATTGGAACTGCTCGTCAAACTTATCACTCGATATTCAGAAGATCGCCCACAGGTCAGACCACATAGCCGAGAACCTGAGCACGTCCGGCGTGTACGCGAATACCTGACGGAACATTACGCCGAAAATGTTTCCCTCGAAGAACTCTCTCGGATAGTCGGTCTGAGCCAATTTCATTTGAACCGCGTCTTCAGCCGGGAAGTCGGGATGCCTCCTCACGCTTTTCAAACACAGGTGCGCATCGTCGAGGCGAAGCGACTGCTCAGGCAAGGGTTGTCACTCTCTCAGGTTGCGGCGCAGACGGGTTTCGCAGACCAGAGCCATTTCACTCGCCACTTCAAACGGCTCGCCGTAGTCCCGCCGGGGAAATATCTCGAAGGCAGCAAGAACGTTCAAGACTTCTCTCGGATGCCGCGTTAGATTACTTCTTTACACCGGCTTGATTATCAGGAGGGGCGTTCAGCGTTTGAAAGGGGAGAGGTGTGCCCGCCGGAAGAATCTGCGCGGTACGGCATTCTTTATAATCTCGTCTCTTCCGTGTGCATCACGATGAAGCGATCGAAAGTTTCGAACCACAGATTACACAGATTACACCGATATTTTTTGTGTTATTTGTGTTATCTGTGGTTGAACGCTTGCCCTGACGGCTGAACGAAGAAAGAAATCTTTATCGGAGCCATTTGACGATCAACAGCATAGGCAGCTATGGAAATCCTATTTCAAGACCTGCGTTATGGATTGAGGGTGTTTCTAAAAAGCCCCGGCTTCACAACAGTGGCGGTGATAACTCTTGCCTTAGGGATAGGCGCTAATACAGCGATCTTCAGCGTCGTAAACGCCGTGCTGCTGGACGACTTCGGGTTGTACGAACCCGAACGCCTGGTCCTTGTGTGGGAAGACGCGACGGCGCGCGGCGGCACAGACAGCAGCCCGACCGCCCCTGCGAATTTTCTCGACTGGCGAGAGCAGTCGCGTTCATTCGAAGACCTCGCGGCCTTCTCCTACTTCAACCTGAGAGTGAGCGACACGGACCCGCCGCTTGCGCCTCTCACTTATCAGGTCACGACGAACTACTTCGAAGTGCTGGGCGCTGAAGCTTACCTCGGCCGCGCGTTCGATCCGCAACGGGATCAGCCTGAAGAAAAGATAGTCATACTGAGTTGGCGCTTATGGCGAGGGGTGTTTGGCGGCGACCCGAATATCATAGGGCGAGACGTCCGTCTCAGCGACGAGATTTATGCGGTTATCGGGGTGATGCGTCCCGATTTTTACAGTTTCACTTCCATCGCTGTCGAGCCAGAGATGTGGATACCGTTCGGGCTTGAACAACGCCGCCTCGACCGCACCAACCGTCAGGTCATAGTGATTGGGCGACTCCGCGAAAGTCTCGCCGTCGAGCAGGCCGATGCCGAAATGTCGGCCGTAGCCGGGCGGGTTGCAGAACTTCACCCTGAAACCAACAAGGGCCTTTCGGCGCGAGTCGTCACTATGAAGGATGATCTGACTGCCGACTCGCGCCCGGCCCTTGTCGTGCTTTTTATCGCGGTCGGTTTCGTTCTGCTCATAGCCTGCGCGAACGTGGCGAACCTGCTGCTCGCTCGCGGCGCAACTCGCGCCAAAGAGATCGCCGTGAGGGCGGCTCTCGGTGCGAGCCGCGTCCGCATCGCCCGTCAACTCCTGACAGAAAGCCTTATGCTCGCGTGCCTGAGCGGAGCGCTCGGGATGCTGATGGCCGTCCTTGTGACGCCGCCTCTTGTGAGCCTTATACCTCCTGCCGCCGGGGTGCCGTTTTTAAGTGAGGTGCGGCCGGATGTAGAGGCAATGATCTTTGCGCTGATTCTGTCTGCGCTCACGGGTTTGCTGTTCGGTCTCGCCCCTGCCCGCAATGCCGGGCGTCTGGCCCTTGTGGAGACCCTGAAAGAAGGAGGCCGGGCCGATTCCTCATCAGGAGGGAGGCGCATGCGCAATCTGCTCGTAGTCGCGGAAGTTGCTCTATCTCTCCTCCTGCTTGCGGGAGCGGGCGTTATGATTCGCAGCTTCTATGAACTGCAAAAATATCCGACGGGTTACGACCTGGAGAACGTGCTGACCTTTCGCAATTCTCTCGGAAATAGAAACTATGGCGATCCGGCGCGGCGAGCGGAGCATTTTCCTGAACTGGTCCGACGGCTCAAAGCTTTACCGGGAGTCGTATCGGCTGGCGGCGTCAGTTTCGCCCCGCCCATAGTCAGTTTCCAGCCTGTACCTTTTCAGATCAGCGACCGCCCCGTCGAAGCGGGCCGGGAGCCGACGGCCGTGCCTCGCGTCATATTGCCGGGCTACTTCGAGACCCTGCGAATACGATTGCTTCAAGGAAGATTTCTTTCCGAGCAGGACGGGACCGAAACTCCTATGGTGGCTGTCATCAACGAAGTTCTGGCGCGACGTTATTTCCCCGGCGAAGACCCATTAGGCAAGCACATAATCCTCAGCACGGGCAGTCGCGCTCCGCGTCAGATAGTCGGGATAGTGGATAACGTGCGCGGCGTAGGCGTAGACCCTGCGCCACCGCCGGCCGTTTACGTTCCTCATGCCCAGCAGCCGATTCCAATAATGTCGCTGGTCGTGCGAACCGAAGGCGACCCGCTGCAAATCGCACAGGCCGTTCAGCGCGAGACCTGGGCTATGGGAACGGATATGAACGTCTACGCTGTAGAGACTCTCGATCAACGCCTCGCAGGGTTCGACTGGCGTCCGCGATTCATCTCTTTGCTGCTCGGCGGGTTCGCCGCTCTGGCCCTGGTTCTGGCCATATCGGGCATATACGCGGTGATGTCGTATTCGGTCCAGCAACGCACGCACGAGATAGGCATCCGCGTGGCTCTGGGCGCGCGGTCGTCGGATATACTCAAGATGGTAGTGTGGCAGGGGCTGAGGCTGACTCTCTTGGGACTCGTAATGGGTCTCGCCTCGGCGCTCGTATTGACTCGTCTGATGTCGAGCCTGCTGTTTGGAGTTTCACCGACCGATGAGTTAACCTTTATGGCGGTTCCCGTATTGCTACTGGGCATATCTCTCATTGCCTGTTACGTCCCCGCGCGTCGCGCGATGCGAGTAGACCCAATGGTTGCGCTCAGACATGAGTGATCGTCGCCGGTAGTGAAATTTTTATAGCGTAAACCGTCTTCGAGTTGGTGACTCTGTATGGAAAAGCTGTTTATACTTATGAGCGATTGGAAAGTGTCCTTGAGCCGCTCATCTTGCAGTCGATCATTAATGATAAGCCGGGAGAGATATTTATGAAGAAGTTGTGTCTTGCGAAAACGTTTCTCATCATTTTAGCTCTGACCTTTACCGCCCATGCTCAGAGCATATCTTTCGATTCAACTCGATGGGAGATCGACGCACGCGAGAGCCGCGTGATGGATCATCTCGGCCGCAAAGCCCTCTTATTGAAAGGCGGCATCGCCACCGTAAAAGATTCCCGCTTCACAGACGGCATAATCGAGTTCGACATAGCCTTCACAGGCGAGCGGGGATTTATGGGGGCGATCTGGCGAGTGCAGGACTCGATGAACTACGAGGAGTTTTACGTAAGGCCGCACATGTCGGGTAACGCGGACGCCAACCAGTACACGCCCGTGTTCAATGGAGTGAGCGCCTGGCAGTTGTATCACGGCGAAGGATATGGCGCGCCCGTCGTATACGACTTCAATCAATGGATTCACGTCAAGATCGTGGTGTCGGGCAATAACGCCGAGGTCTACATAAAAGACATGGAGAAGCCCGCTCTGTTTGTGAACGAGTTGAAGCACCTCACAAAATCGGGCAGGGTCGGACTGAGCGCGGGCAATTTCGCTCCGGCATATTTTTCGAATTTCAGCTTCACCGCCATGAATAATCCGCCCTTGAAAGGA
The DNA here is from genome assembly GCA_022615215.1 of Blastocatellia bacterium. GTDB lineage: Bacteria > Acidobacteriota > Blastocatellia > UBA7656 > UBA7656 > JAKEHD01. The sequence goes on along the minus strand of JAKEHD010000217.1, from coordinate 4,545 downwards.
AAGGCCAGCGAGATGAAAGCCCCACCCGAAGGGACCATTGCGAAGTGGATGGTCTCAAACACGTTCGATGAAAAATCGCTCGATAAGAAATACGCGCTCACTCGCGGCGACAAAGAAAATCTGAAATGGAAGGAGCTTGCCTGCGAGAGTTCGGGGACGGTCAATCTCGCAAGGCTACAGGGAATAAGCGAAGGTAAAGACACCGCGTTTGCCAGAGTGACTATACTATCGGCAAACGAGCAGGTGAAGAAGCTCCGGTTCGGCTTCAGCGACAGAGTGAAGGTCTATTTCAACGACCGGCTGATCTATGGTGGAACGAACCTTTATCAATCGAGAGATTATCGATTTCTTGGGACCATAGGCTATTTCGACGAGTTGTATCTGCCTTTGAAGAAGGGAGAGAACGAACTCTGGATCGCGGTTTCGGAGAGCTTCGGCGGCTGGGGCATCAAGGCTATGTTCGAGGATATGGAAGGAATCGAGATTAAAGAATGAAAGGAAAAGAAGGCTGCTCGATAACGAGCAGCCGCTTTTTTTCATTGCCTCGCAGATTGTTGAACAGAGGGCGATTCAACGAAGAAAGCCATTGTCAGAACCTTACATCGGCAATCAGCCAGACAATGCCTAACAGCAGGTGGGCTATCAGTAGCACATAAGCCGAGATCATCCCTATTCGGTATAAACGCTTTAGACCAGAAGCGAAAAGGTTGACAAGGCAAAGCACAACCATACTCAGCGGGAGAAGAAACTCCTGCCAGTAAAATAATCTATTGTCCATTCCTCTCCATAAAAGTAATAGAAGCGCGAGGATGGCAACGCTCAATCCAATTATCCAGAGAGAGCGCGGCCTGTCCTGCGAAGCAGTTGAAAATATCGATTTTTTATCCATGCGATCTCTCCTGGCGTGTCTTACTTCTTTTCATCAGCACCCGCGCGGCGGCGTGCGCGCAGGTATACCCTTATGTCGTCGTTGCGCGGATTGACTACATATACAGCGACTCGTCCATAGGGAAGAGTGTCGATAGTGGCAAGCACCGTATCGTCGCCGACTAAACCACTTTTCGCGGCAGCAGGGCGTTCAGGTGCATGGTCAAATCGTAGACCGATGCCCCGCACGCTGCGGCCACATCTTCCGGGCGAGAGCCTTCCTGCCAGTCGAAAACCGTTGCCACATCGCATAAGCGAACGCGAGGCTCCGGCCCGATTTCAATTATCGAATGGCTGGCCGATACCGAAGCGATGATGGGGTACATCCGCCCGCCTATGCGAACGCGAGCGCCTTTTGCCGCAACGCGCGGAAGCCCGTCCGCATGGCCTACGGGCAACGTCGCAACCCACACATCTTTTTCGGCCACGTAAGCGCAGTTATAGCCCGCGCTCTCTCCCCTGCGCAATTGCTTGACATAAATCACCCGCGCCCTCAGAGCCAGCGAGGGCCGGAGTTCGAGGATTCCGGCGCTGCGAAACTCTTTCTCCGAATATATGCCGAAGACGGCCATGCCGGGCCGCACCATGTCTAAAAAAGCATCCTCGTGCTGAAAGAGGGCGAAGCTTGAAGCGGCGTGTTTTCTCCCCAATCGGATGCCCTCTTTTTCGAGCGTGCTCGAAAGAGTTTGAAACCGCGCCAGTTGCTCGCGGTCGAACTCCGCATCTTCAGTGAAAGTCATCATCGTCCCTTGAATGCGGATCGATTTATGACTGGCGAGGTTGCGAATCAAAGAAGCAGCCTGCGTGTGAGGGACTCCGACGCGGCCTATCCCTGTGTCCACGCATACGTGCATGGAGACAGGTTTCTGAAGCCGACGGGAAACTCTATCGAAGACCTCTCCTGCGGGCGTATAAACCATAAGCGAGACATCGCGCGCCACGGCTTCCGCTAGGTCTCTCTCATCGAACGGACCCATAAGCAGCACAGGCTTTTTGATCGCGGCATCTCGGAGCGCCAGGGCCTCGTTCAGCTTTATCACAGCAAATCCCGCGATAGCCGGTAACGGCTCAAGTATGCGGGCCACGCCCGCGACTCCGGCCCCATAGCCGTTGTTTTTGATGACGGCAAGGATAGGTTTGGAGGCGACCCGTCGCCTGATCTCATTGACGTTGTGCCGCAGGTTGGCGGCGTGAATTTCGACCCACGGGTCGAAAGACGAGTTCGAATGACGGGCGGTTTCAGACGCCAGCAAATCGCTTCCGATGGCGGGGAGAGCGAGAGCGGCTTTGAAGATAGAACGGCGCGTGGTTTTCATAGCGGCCTCATTATAGCCCATCTGTTTAGCCATCAGCTATCAGCTATCAGCCATCAGTATTAATAGCTGACCACTGACCACTGACCACTGATAGCCGATACCGGGTTGCACCGAGTTCGAAGCGGGCGACATAATGCTTGAGGCTGATCCCAAGAGATATTCACAGGCCGCGTTTGTGATTGCTTCTTCATACAGGAGAATGAACTTTGACGAAGCCGGTTTCTCGCTCGATACGGAGTCTCAGCCGCAGCGGTAATTTCGGATTCGTGGCGGCCGTCCTCGCGGTTTACGTTTCGGCCACGCTCGGACTCAGCTATAACTGGCCCACGTTCACATGGGTGAAAGCCACAGTGTTGATCGCTGCGAGCGCGTTGTATCTGGCGGTCGGCGTTCTGGGGTTCAACTATTGCAAGCGAACCGGGTCGTCTTCTTCGGCTGCTGCGTACTTCGCCATACAACTTGGTCTGGCCGCAATCATTACCTATTATGCATCGGGCAGTCTCACATGGCTTATGATGCTTCCTCTGGTCAGCCAGGGAGTCGTGCTCTTGCCCGGCAGATGGGTTCTTGCGTTGTGCGCAACCACACTGGCGATTCTGTTGACGCCCATAGGGTTGCGCGCAGGTCTTACGGTCGCAACCGTGCTCGGCTTCATATATCTCGCGGGCCTCGTCTTCGTCGCGGTCTTCACTCATATCGCGGTGAGCGAGCGAAGAGCGCGCGCAGAGGTCGAACGCCTGGCCACGGAACTCGTCGAAGCGAACGGCAAGCTGCGCGAGTATGCTGCGCAGGTCGAAGAGCTTGCAACCGCGAAGGAGCGCAATCGGCTCGCCCGTGAAATCCACGACAGCCTGGGCCATTACCTGACCGTTATAAACGTGCAGATAGAAGCGGCTCGGGCCGTGATCGTGAGCGACCACGCTCGCGCGCTCGACGTGCTCGGCAAGGCGCAATCTCTGACCCGCGAGGGACTGGTCGAGGTGCGACGGTCGGTGGCCGCGCTGCACGCTTTGCCGACCGAAGGCCGGACGCTCCCTGAAGCAGTGGGCGCATTGCTTGACGAGTGCCGCGCGGCAGGAATACTTGCAGAGATCGAGGTTGCGGGCTTGCCGAGACAGGTCGCGCCGCAGGCCGAGCTCACTTTTTATCGCGCGGCGCAGGAAGGGCTTACAAACGTCCGCAAGCACGCTCGCGCTTCGCGCGCGGATGTGACGCTCGACTACAGCAATGACCGGCTGGTGCGGCTCATTGTGAAAGACGACGGCGTGGGTGCAGGCAATTCGCAGGGCGGGTTCGGATTGCTCGGCGTGCGAGAGCGCGCGCATCTATTAGGCGGCGAGATGCGCGTAAGCTCTGCGGCAGGCCGAGGGTTTACGCTCGAAGTGGAATTACCTGTATGACGCCCATAAGGATTCTGATCGTAGACGACCAGGCGCTCTTTCGCGAGGGGTTGCGCACGTTGCTTTCAGTGCGCGCGGACCTGGAAGTGGTCGGCGAGGCGGCCAACGGAGAGGAAGCCCTGCGGCTGGCTGCCGTATTGAACCCGGCTGTGATATTGATGGATTTGCAGATGCCAGTGCTCGACGGGGTGGCCGCCACCAGGCGTCTGCGCCGGGAGCGGCCCGAATGCCGCGTCATCGTATTGACCACGTTCGACGACGACGAATACGTATTCGAAGGATTGCGCGCAGGGGCTGTGGGCTACCTGTTGAAGGACGCGCCTTCTGAAAAGCTTGTCGAGGCCATTCGCGCCGCCGCGCGGGGCGAATCCTTTCTTCAACCTTCGGTCGCGGCCAAAGTGGTCGCCGAGTTCGCCCGGCTGACCGATAAGATTTCCAATAAACCGCAGCCGCTCGTCGATCCTCTTTCGAACCGCGAGCTTGAAATCCTGCGCCTCGTCGCAGAGGGCGCGAGCAACAAAGAGATCGCCTCGGCCCTCTTCATAGCCGAAGGGACGGTCAAAAATCACATCACGAACATCCTCGGCAAACTGGGCGTGCGCGACCGCACGCAGGCCGCCCTGAGGGCCAGAGATATGAGACTCCTGTGAGGATCAGCCATCAGCTATCAGCTATCAGCTATCAGCCATCAGCCGTCAGCCGTCAGCCATCAGCCATCAGCTATCAGCTATCAGCTATCAGCTAAAAGTTCTGAACCACAGATCACACAGATTTCACGGATAGATAGAAGAAAGAAATTGTTATACTGCGCGCGGCATGAATTGGGGGTTTCCCTCAATTTCATGAATGCGCAAACGCTTGCAGGCAAGATGCCTGCGCTCCCAGGAAAACTCTCATTTTAC
>JAKEHD010000216.1 GCA_022615215.1 Blastocatellia bacterium | reverse complement strand
TCCCTCTCCAGATATATAGATTTCGCCTGTTGTGTAAACGGGCACAGGTTGAAGATACTGGTCCAGCACATAGACTCTGACATTCTTTATCGGTTTGCCTAGCGGCAGGGTGTTCGAGCGCGGGTCGCGGACAGATTTGTCAAGGTCTGCTGTCAAGACCCCGATTGTGGTTTCGGTAGGCCCGTAGTGATTTATGACCGAGCAGGCAGGCCCCAAAGGGAGTTGTTCAACCCAATCCCACCGCGAAGCCTCGCCTCCGAGAATCAACCTTCGCCTGGGCAGGACGCGCTGAGGAGAGTTTGCCGCAAGCAGTGCATAAAGATGGCTCGGAACGATCTTCAAGCAATCAATGGCATGTCGGTCAAAGTAAGCGGCGAGCGATTCGGGATTATAAGCACACTCCTGTGACAGCACATGCAATGAGCCGCCCGAACAGAGCGAGGGGAATATAACCGTATTGCCGAGGTCTGCTGAGAAGGTCGAAACAAGCGCAAAGCTGGCACCGTCCGGCAATTGCAAAATAGGCAGTATGCCTTCCACATAGTTTGCAAGTTGCGCGTGTTCGATTGCGACGCCCTTGGGTTTGCCCGTAGAGCCGGATGTGAAAAGCAGATAGGCGAGATTGTCAAGCACTGCGCGAGCGGGCGGATTCTCTTCGCTCAAGCAGGAAATCTCCGGCCAGTCGCTATCGAGACAGGTGACCTTTTGCGGACCTTCCGGCAGCAAGTCGAGCAGAGCCTGACGAGTCACAATATACTGCGCCTGCGCCTCCTCAACCATAGCTCTGAGCCTCTGTTTCGGATGCCCCATGTCGAGAGGCATGTACGCGCCGCCTGCTTTGAGGATTGCCAGCAAGCTCACAATGATCTCCAAGGACCTTTCGAGGCCGATAACCACACAGGTGTCCGGCCCAACGCCATTTCCAATTAAATAATGCGCGAGTTGATTTGCTCGCCTGTTGAGCGAATCGTAGCTCAGCGAGTCTTCTTCGTAACGCACAGCCATACGAGTTGGCACAGACTCAGCCCAAGACTCGAAGAGATGATGAACCGGCTTGTCAGATTGCCTGTCGCGATGCGTGAGATTGTAATCCACAAGCAGCCGCGCCGTTGCCGTGTGATCGAGTATATGCAATCTGTCTATAAGCGTCGAAGGATCGTCGATGACGCTCTCAACGAGCGACCGCAATCCGTCGGCGAGCCGTTCCATATCCGATTCATAAAAGAATTCAGGGTCGTAATCATAAGACAGAAAGAGCGAGCCATCTTGCTCGATGCACGAAAGCTTGATCCTGAAGCGATCTATGCAAGCCCGGCGTTTGATTATCGAGATGATTGCGCCTCCGCCGGAGTATTTCAGAGGCCGAGCATGAAAATCGAAGCAGATGGGGAAAAACCCGGGAACGGCATCCTCATCCGAACGGGCGATACAATTCCAGCTAAAGTATTCCTGAAATTCTCCGCACTCTTCGACAAGGCAGTCGAGATGTCCGAGCAGTTCTATGAAGGATGCTCCCCCATCTATGTCAACCTGCATGGGCAAGTATCTCGCGAATATTCCGAGTGAATACTTTAACTCCTCATAATTCCGGCCATCGTAACACGCGCCGATCATAATGAGGTTGCGCCGCATCAGCCTGTAGAGCAGCGACTGCCAACACGACAACAGAAAGACCGAAATAGATGTATTGTGACGCGTTGCCATCTCACCAATAGCAGCCGCGATGTCAGAATTGATTACTCGCGTCAGTGATACCGGATTGAACGGCTTGTCCCCCGAAGGACGAAGTTCGAAGGGTAAGGAAAGACCCGACAGCAAAGAATAATCGGGTTTCTGCCAGAACTGCCGCACATCTTCGTCAAGCTCGCCGAGCAGCATTTCATGTTGCCACTCGGAAAGATCGGCATACTGCACAGGCTCATCGGTCGAATCTTCGCCCGTTGAAACATCTGCGTAGGATCGGCTGATCATGCTCACAAGGTTTTCGAGTCCCACGATATCTGCGCAGAGCGCCGGGAGCCTGAGCGCGAGCAGCCCCTCTGTGGCTGAAAGCCTTAAAAACGACGCCCTGACGAGAGGAAGGGCGGTGAAATCAGGAGGAGCGGCCGCTGTCGCCGCCTGGTTGAGAACCCTACTGATGGCCGATTGCCGGTCCTCTGTGTCCAGGCCGTCGGAATCGATCAAATCCATCGGCAGATTCATTTCATCGGCTATGACTTGAAGCGGAACCTTGAGCGATGGCAAGCAGTGAAATGCCGTGCGGAGAATCTCGTTTTGATCAACGACTTTTTGAAGCGATGCTTCGAGGTGGCCTGTATCGATCCGGCCTTCGATTGATATGACGAGATGGGCGAGATAAGCCTGCGCATCGCCTCTCTGTTGCAGCCAGAGACGCTCCTGCTGAGAAGATAGCCTGAATCCCCGAATGATCTCTTTTTGCATATCCCGAAGGTGAAGAAGCAGCTTGTGCCCTGTGCTGTTTACTGAGCGGGTTCCGGCGTAATGAGCCGGCGTCTTTTGATCGTCTTCAAGCTCCGCAGCGTTGCGGCTTTGCGTTCGCGCCGCTTCTGGATGCGTTGCTTTCTTTGTTCTTGCTCGACGAGGCGTGCCAGTTGATTAAGCGTCTGATCGGAATTCGCGCCGACGATCTTCAAAACCCTCTCGAAGCCGTCGAGCATCTCAAGAATCGTTTCCTCCTCAAAGAGCTCCCTGTTATAGACAAAGGATATAGAGAAGCCGTCATATGCATCTACCATCAATACTGACAGGTCGAATTTTGCCATTCCGGTATCGATATTCATCGGTGTCAATATCAGATCCGCTATATCGGGCGGACTGAAAGAAATCTGCTGATAGTCAACCTTTATCTGAAAGAGCAATCCTTGAGAGAGATCGCGCTTGATTCTCAATTCGTCTATCACCTGCTCGAACGGCAATTCTTCATGAAGGATCGCCCCTAGCACTGCCTCTCGCACTCTCCGCAGGATTTGTCTGAAAGTCGGATTACCAGAAAGATCGGTTCGCAGCACTGCCTGATTGAGGAATAGCCCTATCAAGCCCTCGATCTCCACTCTGTTGCGGTTTGCGAAGTTCGTGCCAACTACTATGTCCTCTTGGCCAGTATGACAATACAGAGAGGATTTGAACGCGGCCAGCACCACCATAAACATAGTCGCCCCCTCTCTGCCTGCGAGCGCCTTCAGGGGGGCGCTTGCTTCTGCATCAAGAGAGAGCGATTGGCTTGCGCCTTTATAGCCCGGCAATTCGGGTCGCGGCCGGCTTGGCGACAGAGTTATCGGCGGCGGAATCCCCTTGAGCTGCTGTCGCCAGTAATCGATCTGCTCTGTCATCACATCGTCCGTCAGCCAGACCCTCTGCCAGTGCGCATAATCGGCATACTGAAAGGGCGGTTCGGGCAGGGGCGATGGTTCGCCTGCACAAAATGCGCTATAGAGTGCCGCCATTTCTCTAAAGAATATTTCCTGCGACCATCCGTCAGAAATGATGTGATGCATGGCGATTAGAAAGACATGCTCTTGCCCGCTTAAGCTCAACAACCTCGCACGGATCAGAGGGCCGGTACTCAGGTCGAATCCCTTATGAGCTTCTTCGATTGTCAGCCGCTCGATTTCCTTTTCAATCCCGGAAGCGTCCGGCGCTCGAAGCTCTTCGACAACCAGTTCCAGAGCCAATTGAGGCATTATGACTTGAACAGGATGGCCTTCGACTGTTTCAAATCTGGTTCTCAATACTTCGTGCCGTCTTATTATTTCGTTGATGCTGCGCTCAAGCGCCTCCGCTTTCAGGATACCGGTCAACTCAACGGCGAGCAGTATGTTGTAAACCGGGTTTCCGGGGTTCAATTGATCGAGCATCCATATTCGCTGTTGAGCGAAGGAGAGGGGAATTCCGCCATCTCGCGAGATGTGTTCGATAGGGGGAATCTCTGATGCGCGTATCGAGTGAGAAGCCAGGGTTATTTCCTCGGCAAGCCCGGCCACTGTCGGGCGCTCGAAGAGAACCGACAGAGGCAGTTCGACCTGGAACGCTTTTCTGAGCCTCGACATTATCCTTGTGGCCTTCAGAGAATGGCCGCCGAGCGCGAAGTAATCATCCGTGACTCCGACCTTCTCAACCTCTAGAACTTCCGACCAGATGCTTGCGATAATCTCTTCAACAGGGGAGCGAGGGGCAACAGGCGCGCCGTTCTTCCGGGAATCAGGATCAGCGGGCGCAGGCAGGGCTGAACGGTCGAGTTTTCCGCTCGTTGTCAGCGGTAGTGATTCGAGTCTGACGATAGTCCAGGGCATCATGTATTCAGGGAGGCGAGAGGCGAGAAATCCCTGTAATTCATCCGCAGTGGGCGCTTGCCGATCATCGGTTACGAAATAGGCGATCAATCGTTTATCATCCTCTCCGAACTCCCTCAAAACAACCACAGCCTCCTTCACGCCCGGATGCTCCATCAACACCTGCTCGATCTCAGAAACTTCTATACGATACCCTCGCAGCTTTATCTGGTGATCACTCCTTCCGAGGTACTCGATATTCCCATCATCGAGTAATCGGGCAAGATCGCCCGTGTCGTAGATGCGCGCTCCAGGCTCTTTGCCGAAAGCATCGGGAATAAACTTTTCGGCCGTAAGGTCCGGGCGATTCAAATAGCCCCGCGCTACACCCTGACCACCTATGTGGAGTTGGCCCGCCACACCTGTCGGCACAAGGTTCAAGTCAGGACAGAGCAGTAATATTTCCGTGTTGGTGATTGGCTTCCCGATTGGAACTGTGCGCCGTTTATCTTCTCTATCGCATTGCCAGAACGTCACATCAATGGCGGCTTCAGTAGGACCATAAAGATTATGCAGTTCTGCAGCCATGCAGGCGAAGAAGCGGTTCTGGAGTCTGGGCGACAGAACTTCACCGCTGCATATCACCCTCTTGAGGCTCTTGCAGGTATCAAGGTTCTCTTCCTCAAGAAACGCCTGAAGCATGGAGGGAACAAAATGAATCGTAGTGATGCCACGACCGGCTATTGTTTTGACCAGGTAATCGGTGTCCTTGTGCCCGCCCGGTTTTGCCATCACGAGTCGAGCGCCGACGATCAGCGGCCAGAAGAGTTCCCATACGGAAACATCAAACGACAATGGGGTCTTTTGCAAGACACGGTCTTCGCAGTTAAGCTGATACCGCTCCTGCATCCACAACAATCTGTTGGTTATGCCTCGATGGGTGTTCATAACTCCCTTAGGAGAGCCAGTCGAACCCGATGTGTATATCACATACGCCAGATTCTCTCCTTCTATCTCTATATCTATCTCTTCCTCTCCCTCTCTCC
>JAKEHD010000027.1 GCA_022615215.1 Blastocatellia bacterium | reverse complement strand
GCGACCACGCGATTACGCGACCACGCGATTACGCGACCACGCGATTACGCGACCACGCTCCGCTGCCGGACAAATCGGTGAAAGGAAATCGCGTGAGCGCGCGATCAAAATAAGGCTGGCCCTCAGCCATAAGCCTGATCGCTTATGGCTGAGGGCGGAAGGCGGAAGGCGGTCTTTCTCATCACTTTGCGTAGTAGCCCTTGCGAGTGCGCACGGCGGCCCCTGAGCGGTCTACCCTCACGCGCACGCGGCGGAAGGTTCCGTCGCGTTCGGGGTTTGTCGAGTAGTAACCCACACTGTAGACCGTGCGAATGGCCTCGGCCACTTTCTTGTAGACGCCCGAAAGATCGTTGACCTTTTCGGCCCGGAATATCTGCCCGCCGGTCAACTCCGATATTCGCTCAAGCTGCGTGCGTGCGATGAAATAAGACTCCGACGAAGCGTTGCCGCGCTCGAAGACCTCTTCGTATTCGGTGTCGAGATAGATCGGAAAGACTATCACATCGCTCTCTTCGAGACGGCGCGCAAGCTGCTCGAAGGTCACGCGAGTGGGCGCAGGATTGTAGCGGTCGAGCGAACTGTCCACGCCGTCCGTCATGACGACTATAGCATTGCGCTGTCCCTGTGTGTCTTTGAGCGTGTCGGCAACCGCCCACCACATCACTTCGTAAAAGACCGTGCCGCCCGCCGGGTTCTCTATCGATTTGATCCTCTGGCGCAAAAGGTCGCGGTTGGAGGTCAACTGCGATATGACGTGTATATCGTGTGTGAAGGCCAGAACGGCTACTCTATCTTGTGGGCCGATCTCGTCTATGAAGCGAAGCGCCGCCGATTTGACGATCTTCAGCTTGTCCTGTATCGAACCCGACAGGTCCAATATCAGCACGAGGTTGAAGGGGGCTGAAGACGGAGCGAAGTATTCGATTGCTTGCTGCTGATTGTTTTCAGACACCTCGAAGTCTTCTTTTTTCAGCTTCTGCAAAGCGACCCCTGAGCGGTCGGTCACGCTCACGTTCAGGTTGACGAGCGATGCATTGAGCACGATGGCATCTCCGTCCCCGCCGCCCTCTTCGGCAGGCTCTCCGGCAGGAGTGGTTGAAGCAGGCGCATCAACAGGAAGACTTTTTTCCTCGTTGGCTGCGTGGTCGCGGCGCAAAACGGGCGGCGCTCCCCTTCGAGCATCATTCGACGCCGCGTCACCGAATGGCCCGTTCGGGTCTACGGGTCGGGGCGAAGCAGCGCCGGGATTATAATTCGGGCGCGGCGGCTCCTCGTTCGGATATTGACGACTGTCAGGCCCTGACGCGCGCGGATTCTTCTGCGCGGTCGGCTCTTCGGGCCAGAGATTGGGATCGTTCCTTTGATTGCCTTGATCGCGGGGCCGATCGTAGACCGAACCATTCGCATCACCGGGGGTGCCGAGCGGCTTGCCGGAGGGGATGATCCTGACTCGCAAACCGGACGAGCCGCTTCGCGTGGTGCGCTCTTCTCGCGGGCGCGTGAAAGGGCCGCCGCGATACGTGGTGTTTTCATCGCTGCTTTGATCGGTCCCTCCGAATACGACCGAACCGCCTCCGGTCGAAGGCGAACTGTTCGGGTCGGGCGCGTTTTGCGGATAAGGCGACTGAGTGTTGCCCTGCGGATTTCGATTGCCGCTCGTGACCGATGGATTGGTATTACGCGGCCCGTTCAGCGTTTCGTTGGAAGGAATTATTTTGACCCCCACTCCCGATGAGCCGCTTCGAGTGTTGCGTTCTTCTCGCGGTCGCGTGAAAGGGCCGCCGCGATACGTAGTGCTTTCTTCGCTCCCCTGATCGCTCCCGGCAAAATCGACCACCCTTCCTCCGGCAGACTGCTGCCCGCCGGATTGCGGACGACCGGCGCTGCGGTTCTGAGAGTACGGATCGTTGCCGTTATAAACGGGGCGGTCGTTTTGTTGCGAAGGCGACGTTCGATAAGACGGTTGAGAGCCGCTATTGGAAGGCGTGCCGCCGCTCGCTCCGGCGGGAGCATCCGCGCTCGCGCCATCGTCTCTGACTTTTGCGACGGTCGACGTGTATGGGGCGGGCGACAGAGTTATGTTGCCGCTCTGAGAGTTGAGTATTATGGGCGAACTCCCGCTGCCGATTCGCCCTCGAAGCCTTCGGGGGCCGGCGTTCTCTGAAGAAGCGAGTTGAAGCTTCGAGCGCACGGTTCCCCTCGTGGATTCCATCGCGACGCTCGCATCTTCGGAGCCGGGCAATTGATAACCTATATTGCCGCTCGTCGTCTCGACCACAGCGCCCGCAAGCGAGCCTATGACCTCGACGAGACCCGCGCCGCCTGTGACTTGAAGGCGAGCGCCTTCGGGGGCGTATATCATCAGGTTTATACGGCCGGGGCTGCCCGTCTGTCTGCATTGAATGATGATGGTGTTCTGAGCGCCCATCATCACGACTTCGGAGGGCAGCAAAGCGCCGCCGCCCTCTTTTTCTGCGACTATTCGCGCGGTGTTATTGTTCCAGGTCTCGACGCGCGTGGAACCGAGCGCGTTTTCGACCTGTAGGCTTCCGTTCGGCTTCAACGTAAAAGTCTCCACTCGAACCGAAGAGTTTTCGGCGCGCGACAAGAAAGAAATCTTTATGCCGGGCGCGGCTGCGAACGAGATAAACAAGAGGGCCGATACTACGGCGATGAATGTGAAGCGACTGTGTGAAATACCGCAAAATGCGGTGGGGGCTGAAACTTTCATGACCTACCTCCGCCAGTTAAAAAAAGGATGCCGACAACTGCGCGGTCCAGACCTTTACGCCATAGGACCGCAACCGATATTGAGCGTAATTGAATTCTCGTACAAGCGCGGAATCGAGTCAAACGAAGGTATGGTCCCCTATTCGGGTAATGGAAGGGTTGGGAGAAGACGCGGAGACACGGGGACGCGGAGACGCGGAGACATGAAGACGACACGGGGACGCGGGGACACGGGGACACGGGGAGAGTTGGAAAATCAATCTCTCGCCGCGTCGCCCCCTCTCCGCGTCTCTCCCCCGCCGCGTCTCCGCGTCTCCCACTCTCCGCGTCGCCGAAGGCTCCTGCTCCCATGCACAGATCACGTGCCCGGCCTTCTGCCTGCTTCCTGAGCGTTGTAACCGCGACGGTGTCGCACGGCTATGTCGGAGCGGCCTCTCACGCGGATGCGCACATCACGATAGCCGCCGTTCGAGAGCGCGTTGGTCGGGTAGTAACTTATCATGTAGACGTGGCGCAGTTCTTCTGCGATGCGAGAGGCGAGCCGCCTGAGATCGCTTATCTGCTCGGCGTCATAGACAGGGCCGCCGCCTGCGGTCGTTATGTCTTCCATGAAATCCCTCTGGCCGCGCTGCCTGCGCCATTGCGAGTCCGCCGCAGCATTCATATTCGGATTCGAAGCGGTGAAATTCCCTCCCCGGCGTCGCGGCCAGGGAATGGGCCAGGGGATGGGAAGGGGGAAGGGAATTTGCGGGATGGGATTTCTGGTGCTCGGCCAGGGATTGCGGCGGTAGTTGCTGCCCGGATATCGCAACCCGTATACGAGCACATCGGATTCGGTGACGAGTTCGACCGCATCATCATAGCTGGCGCGGCTGCTCGTTGTGTCCTCGCCATCAGAAAATAGTATGAGCGCCTTGCGGCCCTCGACGTTGCGCATACGGCTTGCGACCGTCTCGTAGACTGCATCGTAGACGCTCGTGCCCGAACCTGTGCTCGTGCTTCGGATGGCGTATTCCAACTGGCGACGATCATTTGTGAAGCCTGTCAAAAAATGTATTTGCTTGTCGAAGGAGACGACCATGATCTCGTCCTGCGAGCGCATCTGCTGCACGAACTCCATGGCCGCATCCTGAATATCTTCCATGTTTCCCTGCACGCTTGGGCTTACGTCGAGCAGGAGCGCCACCTTGAAAGGCACTTTCTCATTGCCGAAGAAAGCGACCTCCTGCTGCACCCCGTCTTCGTAGAGCAAAAAGTCGTTTGCGGAAAGCTGAGGCACGTAGCGGCCCGACCGGTCGCTGACGAGTACGGGGATGTTGACGAGCGTGGCATTCAGCTTTAAAGGTTCGTCCTCATCGGGCGCGGGCTGATTCGACGAGTCGCGAGCTGGCCCGTCGCTCGACGGATAATCGGCGTCTGAATTTCGAGGCCGCTCTTCTCCGCGAGAGCGCGAATCCGATGGGCGACGAAGCACAGGCGGCTGCTCTTCGCGCGGTTCGCTGCGACGGCGCGACTCCGACGGGCGATTGAGCACAGGAGGCTGCCTGCCCGTATCGTCCGTCGTCCCTCGTCCGTCGTCCGTCGTTCGTCGTCGGTCATTGCTTGCGGGGTCTGTTGCAGGCGGCGGGTCGTATTGCGGCGCGCGTCTGTCGTTGGTTGTCGGTCGTCGGTCGTTCCTTGCGCGACCTGTTGCGGGCGGCTCAGACCGGGGCGACGGCGTGTAAACGGGCGCGGAATCCTGCGAGGGTTGCGAAGTCCGAGACGAGGAATCCTGCCCCGTGCGCGAGCCGCTGACGAGCGGCGGACGGTCGAAGGGCGCAGGCTGGCGGCGCTGCTCGGTTCGGTCCTGACTCTGCGTGGCGGCGGCTTCCGGCTGTTTTTTGTTCTCAAGCCGGTTTGTCGGAGTCGGAGCGGGTTCTTTCGTGCCTGCGGCTGCGGGTTTATCTTCCGTGTCAACAGGGATCGGCTGCGAGCCTTCAGGGATATGATCGGTTCCGGCGTCGCTCCGGTCGTCCCGGTCGGCGGATCGGTCGCCTGAAGCATCGTTCACTCTCGAACCGTTCTTGCCGCGACGGGGGCGCGATCGTTGTTGGGATTCAGAGTGATACCCCGCGCCGGTTCCTGCAAAGGTATGCGGCAGCGCCGAAACAACCATAGCGGCTATCAAGGCAGCGGCCAGGAGCGGATTTAAAGATTTGGGGCGCATGCTGAAACTCCGTTGATTCGATTTGGAATTAGCGAGATAGGCTCGCGTAAAGATTATTTCTTCTGACCGGGCGTCCGTGCATCGTGGGCGTTTGCACGGACAGAACCATTCCACCCTGGATCATCCCCGGAGTGTGATGTCTCAAGGTTGCAGTTGCGTGGCCCGCAGGTCGAATTTTTTTATCAACATGATCGCTCGCTTTTATTGTAGAATCGACTTGCAAAGGACTTGAAGCGATTGCTAAAAGATATGCGATAACCCGATGTCAGTAGCCCGACCGGAAGTGTCGGCTTTCGAAGTGGAGGGCGATTTGAAAGAACTGAAAAACGTCGAAGAACTCGATCAGGCGCTCGCCGAATCCGATGAGCGTCCCGTTTTGCTCTTCAAGCACAGCGCGACCTGTCCCATCAGCGCCCGCGCATTTCGGGAGTTCAAGTCTCACCTTGAAGCCGCCCTTCCGGGCGTGACCTACAACCTTATAACGGTGCAATCGGCCCGCCGCGTATCCGATGAAATCGAAGCCCGCCTCCGCGTGCGTCACGAAAGCCCGCAGGCCATCCTTGTGCGCAACGGGCGACAGGTGTGGAACGCTTCCCATTTTTCAATAACCGCCGAGTCCCTCGAAGAGGCTATCCGAGCCGCGAGCGATGTTTTAGAAACGGCGGACTCCTGATTGAAATCACAACGGCCAGAGAGCCTGCCGCGACAAACCCCTGTCACGAATTGAATAGCTTCTCCGCATGTGATATATCGCGTCTGTAACAAGCGTTCGTTCGCCGGCGTTTTTCGCACCGGTATGAGAAGCAGGTGATAGAAAAGCAGGCATATATGTATGCCTGGGGAACCGGGCCGGATTCATGTTCGGCGGCTGCCCGTAGCGCAAGGATTTGTCGAATGCTGTCGATTATCACGCAGGCAATCGGTTCGTTAGTCGCTTGGGGAATTCGAGCGTGGGTCCGCCTGACTGGCAAGAAACTTGCCAAGCGAGATGCTCCATGGCTCGATTGCCCTATGGGGCCGCCTGGGCGAATCGGAAGCGAATTCTATGAATATCTGGCACGGCGCGAAAACCTGACGCTCAAGCAGACGCCTGATTTCGGGTTGTTGCCTTGCTTCGAAGCACTGAGCGGGTCGGAGTTCGATTCAGGTAGGGTACGGACTGAGATCCGCGATTTCTACGAGCACACGGCCCTATATCGGCTCGAGGCCTGGAGTGAGGCATCGCTATTCACGCGCCTTTTTCTATGGGCTCTTACGAGGTTCGTCAGTCGACGAATGGACCAGTTGAACTTTCCCGTATCCTCTTTGGAATTGGCGAGAGGGATGACCAGCGACATCCTGCCAATGTTCGATTCAGCCGACCGCCGGGTTTACACGGGGTGGTTGCGTCGAATTTCGACAAACGATCGGGTCATCTACACAGGTCTCTACTCTGTTCAACGACCCGCCGAGTATACGAATCCGTGTGTGAAGGTTAGTTTCCCCGTACCGTTTGGCAGTTCGACCGTCTTCCTTCGCCCGGAGGCCCAGTCGGATGGCTCCTTCAAGTTGATCTCATCCGGCGACCGCTTCGGCGAGCCGGGTTTCTATCGCATGGTAGAGGTCGACGCCGAGCATTGGCGAGTTCGCTATATACGAACTTTGCGTGAGTATTTTCACGTCTACATCGATGACCTTGGCACACTGCGAACCGATCATACTGTTCGCTTTCTCGGACTGACGACGCTCCGTCTACACTACAAGCTGGAGTGTCTCGGGCCAGGAAACGAGACGATTCACCCCGCACTACAATCTCGTGCGAGTGACGCGTGACCGGTCGCCGCCATCACCGGCAGGTCGGCTTCCATCATGACGAGGCACCAAAGCATTCCGCTTCACTTGACCCCGCTTGCGGCCATTCAACATAATCTTCGGCTGACCGAATCGTGGACAAGTTCAAACATCACCTCGACAAACTCTTGCTGGCGCTCGTGTTCGTCATTCTCTCCGCATCCACTATTGCCTGGACGCTCGCAGACCGCACGCCCCCGGCATGGGATCCCGCAGACCACGTCAGCGCCGGTTATGACTATTATCGGGAACTCGCTCGCTTCGACCTCGCGGGCTTTGCGCGCGCCCTCTTCGTAGAACCGCGCTACTACGCGCCGCTCGCGCATCTCGTAACGGCCGTGGCTTTTCTCATATTCGGCGCGTCGCGCCTTACTGCGCTCACCGTCAATTTGATCTCGCTTGCAGTCATCCTCGCTTCGGTCTCATGGATATGGCGTATGCTGTATTCAGGGGTCGGGTGTAAGTTCGGAAAGGATGAAGGCCGCACGGTGAAGGATGAAAGCGGTTGTGATACGGTCGATTCATCCTTCATCCCTCATCCTTCATCCTTCCAAGACCCCCGACCGCTGACGGCTTTCTATCCGGGGGTGGTGGCGGCGCTGCTTGCCAATTGCTATCACTTCACTGCGTGGCTCATGCACGATGCCTTTCTGGATTACCCTCTGACGGCGATGGTCACGGCCGGGTTTGCCTTTCTCATACGCGCGGGCGATTTTCGCAACCTCCGTTATGCATTGATGTTCGGCGCAACGGCCGGACTCGGATTGCTCACGAAACAGACCTTTCCTTTCTTCTTCGTCCTGCCCGCGATCTATGTGACGGCCAGAGTGTTAGCGTCGCGCGACCGAAGGGCGATTATAAATCTCGCGCTCGCGGGCGCTCTTGCTCTCGCCGTAGCGGCCCTTTGGTACGGCCCGCATCTGGATGATGTGCTCGCAATTTACAGAGTCAACAGGGAAGCGGCCATAAACGAGAATGAAGCGCCGCTCTATAGCTTCGTGTCGAATGTCTACTATGCTTATGGGCTTATCAGCTTTCAGATGCAATTGCCGCTTGGGTTGCTCTTCGTTTGCGGGCTTTGTTATTCGCTCGCGCGCCGCCGCAAGGAGTCGATAATGCTCTACCTGTGGCTCATAAGCGGGATAGCGAGTTTCACGCTCATAGCCAACAAGGAGATGCGCTACACAGTGCCTGTGCTGCCGGCGGCGGCATTGATATCGGTCTGCTGGCTCGGACGTTCAAGGCAAAAGGAAAAAGTAAAAAGTAAAAAATCCCGAAATCACTTTTGCCTTTTGCCTTTTACTTTTTTCCTTGATAAGGGTCGGGCCGTGATGAAACCGATTGCCGTGTCTGCAATAGTCGTGTGGGCGTTCGTCAGTTTTTTTAACGCGCAGTGGCCGGGCGAGGGCAACGGCTATTCTATAGAGATGCCGCGCTTCCGCTGGATGGTCTTCTATCGCAATTATTATGGATTAGATCATCGTCCGCTTGCGAGCGATTGGGGTGTGCCCGGTATAATCCGCGCCGTCGTCGAAGACCGGAATCGGAATCCGCACGCTTCGGCGAACCGCGCGGCACAGAGTCGAGCGCCAACCCCGCAGGAGACCGTCTCTCCTCCCACTCATACCGGACAGATGAATAATGAAGATGCAAGGCCGGTGCTCGGAGTGGTCGTCAATCTGCCTTTTTTGAATCCGTCCAACGTGGCTCTCTATGCGCGATTGATGGCCGAAGATCGTGCCGCACCTCCCATCATAAAAGTGGACTGGCTCGTGGCGGAATCGGTGCGAGACCGCATGGAAAGCTGCGAGTACCTGCTCGTGCGCACGGGCCTGGACCGCGCCGACTGGGTCGCTCCCATCGAGAAGTATGTCGAAAACTTGATACAGGCAAACCCCGACAAGTTCAAAAAGATCGCGGCATTTCCCATACCGCTCGAACAGGCGGAAGCGGTGATATACCGGTGCGTGGAGTGAGGCGAGATTTGTCCGTCGTCCGTCGTTCTTTAGCCGAGGACATGGAAGAAATGCAACGGACCACGTAAGAAAGAAATCTTTATGACCACGGACAACGGACGGAATTCATGAAGAATAGGCGAAGACTATGATGAGGGCATTGACAGTATTGAAGACCAGATGCACGGCCACGCAGGGAAAGATCGATTTCGTCTCTGCGCGTATCAAGGTCAGCACTAAGCTCAAAATGGTTAGGCCTATAAGTCCCGCCCAATTCCCCCAATACTGGATCACGTGAACGCCCGCAAAAAGCAGTGTCACGAAGGCGATTGTCGGCGATGGTCCGAAACGGCTCCTCAAAGCCGAAAAGAGCACGCCGCGATAGACCACTTCCTCGACCAGAGGCGCGGTGAATACTGCCATAAAAGCGACCGCATATCTAACCTGCCGCGAGGTCTTCAACAACTGGTCGAACAGGGTTTCTGAAGTTGAGGGTATGAGTTGGGCCAACGCTACGAAAGTGAAGTACATGATCGCCGTCACGCCCAGTACGAATAAAGTCTTTGTCCGCGCGCTGCCGCCATGCCATTCCCACCCGAGGCTCTCCCAAAACGGTCGCCGCCCGACTCCTGTGACCACCGCCCAGCAGACGGCCATAGTCAGAGCATGCCCCGCCACAGTCGAAAGCACCTGGACGAGGATAGTGTTCGGACTCATGGCCCATTCATTAAACTCAGGACCGTCCCTGAGGCCGGGAACGGAAATGCCGCGAGCGGTATCTATCATGTAGGATACCCCAAGCGCCAGAACCGACATCATGAAGAGCGCGACGAAGCTGAATATCCATACGCCTATTCCCGCAAGTGGTCCCCAATGCGGACGGTCGGGGTCGGGTAAGCTCTCTTCGTGGTAAGGTTCGACAACCAGACTGTGATCGGCCATGTACTCCCTTTCAAACGAAGCTGTCGAGTCAGTTTAGCGAGCCGTCGATTGTGCGGTCAAGCGTGACGCTTTTTGCTTTGCTCGGAAGAACCGACGCTTCCGGTCGGGCTGATGATTTCGCGGCGATTCGAGTCGAGATTAGAGGCTATGGCCTGGCGCGTCCTTTCGATCAATTCCGGCAGGCTATCCGGGGACGCCCGGCAGCGGTTCCGGTAAGCCGTCGTGTCAATGGGCGCGCTGATTATCACATCGACTCTTCCGGGGCGCGGCGCAAGCGATCCTCTGGGCAGGCATTCGTGTGCGCCGCGAATCGTCACGGGCACGATGTGTACGCCCGCGCGCACGGCTATCTTGAAAGCCCCCGGTTTGAATTCGAGCAATCGCCCGTCCGCAGACCGCGTGCCTTCAGGAAAAACGGCGAGCGAGCGGCCCGCGCGCACCTCTTCGATCACATGACGGAGATCGCGCGCAGCATTTCGCGCATCGCTCCTGTCGACGGGGAAGTGGCCCGCCCTTCGCAGATACCACCCGAGAAACGGCATGCGAAGCAGTTCTTTCTTGGCAATCATGCTGAACCGAAAGGGCAGGTATCCGATCAAGGCGGGGATATCTATCAAACTCGTGTGATTCGCCATGTAGACATAAGTTTGATCTGCGCGAATATTCTCTTTTCCATAGACGCGGACGCGCGCCCCTGCGGTCAGGGCTATGAGCCGACACCACAACCGCGCGCAAGCATGCTGCACGCTGCGGTCACGGTCGAAGGGCGCGAGCGCGAGCGCAATGGTTCCGAGCACCGCCGTGTATAGATACAGGAGAAGATTTGCAAACGGTGCCCACGAATATACGAGCGCGGTCCTTAGCCTCGTCATCCGGCCCTCTTCGATTGCGGATTGAAAGGCGCAAGAGATTCAACCATCAGAAGGGTTATGATGGTCTTCGCGTCGTCTATCTCGCCCGACCGGACGAGATAGACTGCCTCAGCCAAAGTCATGCGCACGACCTCTATCTCTTCATCATCGTCAAGACTCTGAGCCGACTCTTCGAGGTCCGTAGCCAGATAGACATAAATCCGCTCTTCGCAATATCCGGGCGCGACGTGGAACTCAGCCATCTTGCGGAGCGAGCGCGCGCGATAGCCGAGTTCTTCTTCGAGTTCGCGCGAGGCGGTCTCTTCAGGCGTATGGCCCGGCTCTATGCGGCCTGCGGCTATCTCAAGCGAATACTTGCCGCCCGGATAGCGCCACTGCCTGACGAGCGCGACCGTGCCGTCCTCGAAGAGAGGCAGCGCCCCCGCCCCGCCGTTGTGATGCACCACCTCTATCGTAACTTCGCCTTTATGCGCCGATTGGTAGCGACCGAGCGACACGTCGAATATCTTGCCGCGATATATATAATCCCTTTTTAGAAACTCGTGCGCCATTATGTTTCTCAGCCGTCCGCCATAAGGTCAAGTATTCAACCACAGATAGCACAGTGGAAGGCAGGGCCTTCTACAAGCACAAAAAATATCTGTGAAATCTGTGTAATCTGTGGTTCAAATTTTTAGCTGAAAGCTGATAGCTGATGTCTAATCGTCCTCTTTTTCAATAAGCCGCTTGACCTCGCCCACGAGGTGCAGGGAACCGGCCACGCATATCAATCCGTCGGGCGGGGTTATGCTGCGCGCCCAAGAGAGCGCCTGCGGCACGGTCTCTGTAAAGATCACATTGCGCGATGAGCCGAGCGCCGCCGCGCCCTGTCGCGCGTTGTTTGCCGAGCGAGGGTCGCGCGGGCGGGTCAAGACTATCGTCGTCGCGGCAGGGAACAACTCGGCGGCCATGGCTTCTATGTCTTTGTCGCCCATCGCCCCGAAGACGAGCGTTAAATGCCCGTGCCAGAACTCTTCTATATAGGCGCGAAGAGACTTTGCTCCCCCGATGTTGTGCGCCCCGTCGAGCAATAAGGCGGGGCGGTCTTCGTCTATCAATTCGAGACGGCCCGGCCATCTGACCTCGCGCAGCCCCTTTATTATGGCTCGGCGCGGAATCGCAAGTCCCAGCCCGGATAATATCTCAGCCGCTTCGATTGCGGCAGCGGCGTTTTCCACCTGATGGCGGCCCCGTATACCCGGAAGGATATGGCTGTAGTTGGTGAGCGTCGATTCGTAATCGAACGCGATACGCCCGCCTTCTCCCGCGCCCGTGTTCACAGGCTCGTTGGCAAAGACAGGCAACACATTCACCTCCAGGCAGCGACGCATCAACACTTCGGTCGCGGCCTCGAATCGCTGACGGCCGATGACGGCCCGCGCTCCGGGCTTGATGATCGCAGCCTTCTCGGCCGCTATTTCGGTTATCGTCTCTCCCAAAATATTTTGATGATCGTAATCTATCGAGGTCACTACCGATACTATCGGGTCTACGGCGTTGGTCGCATCGAGCCGCCCGCCAAGACCTACTTCCAGAATGGCAAGCTCGACGCGCGACTCGCGAAAATGCGAAAGCGCGATGGCCGTCACCTGTTCGAAGAAGGTCGGAGGCGCGGCAAGCCGACCTTCGGCCACAAGAGCATCGGACGCCCGGCGAACTTCGGTGGCGAGTCGGCTGAAATCCGAACTCGAAATTTCAAGCCCGTCCACGCATATCCGCTCTTCTATGCGAACAAGGTGTGGAGAGGTGTAGAGGGCCGTGCGGTGGCCTGCTTCTCGCGCGATGGCTTCGATCATAGCGGCGACCGAGCCTTTGCCGTTGGTCCCCGCCACGAGGACCGATCTGAAAGCCAATTCCGGGCGGCCCAGTTCTTCGAGCAACAAGACTATGCTTTCGAGGCCGAGTTTTGCCGCAAGCACTTCGTGGCCGAGCGAGTAGAGGTAGTTGAGCGATTGGGAGTAATCCATAACCAGCTATCAGCCATCAGCTATCAGCTATCAGCTATCAGCTATCAG
>JAKEHD010000215.1 GCA_022615215.1 Blastocatellia bacterium | reverse complement strand
TCCCTCTCCAGATATATAGATTTCGCCTGTTGTGTAAACGGGCACAGGTTGAAGATACTGGTCCAGCACATAGACTCTGACATTCTTTATCGGTTTGCCTATGGGAATCTTCCTGTGATCGTCTTCAGGCCCGCATACCCAGAATGTCGACTGAATACAGGCTTCGGTCGGTCCATACAGATTGCAGAGATCGCTTTTCAGGCGTGCGGCCAGGCGATGCTTTATATCAGCCCATAGCTGTTCGCCGCCGCTATAGACTCGCTTGAGGCTGACACATCGCTCCAATTCAGGCTCTTCAAGGAATATTCCGAGAAGTGAAGGCACCATCTGAATCGAGGAGATGTCCTCTTGCTGAATGAGCTTGACCATATAGGCACTATCCTGATGATCTCCCGGTCTGACCATCACCAGCCGCGCTCCGGCAAGCAGCGGAGCGTAAAACTCCCAAACGGATGCGTCGAAACTGAAGGGCGTACGCTGCATAACGGCATCCTGCTCGGTCAAGGGGAACCTCGCCTGCATCCATAGCATGTGGTTGACAAGCGCGCGATGAGGAATCATCACCCCTTTAGGTCTTCCTGTCGAACCTGATGTGTAAATCACATAAGCGAGGTTGTCTTCCGAAACTCGTGCGGATGGGTCGAGTCCGCTATGGGATTCGATCTCTCTCCAATCTTTATCGATGCAGATGACTTGAGCGACGTGATTGGAGCAGACTTCCTCAAGGTGCGACTGAGTCAGCAGGACGGCTGCGCCTGAGTCCTCAATCATCAGAGCAAGGCGGTCTTTGGGATAGGCCGGGTCAAGGGGCACATACGCGCCTCCCGCTTTCAGTGTGCCGAATATCGCGATCACCATTTCCAATGATCGCTCCAGGCAGACTCCGACCAGAGTATCGGGACCAACTCCCGCCCTTAGCAGGTGATTGGCAAGCCGATTGGCCTTCTCGTTCAATTGCGAGTAGGTTAGTTTCTCGCCTTCAAACACAACGGCAGCTTTATCGGGCGTGCGCTTCACCTGCTGTTCAAATAGGTGATGAACGCATTGGCCGGTGGGAAATTCTTCTCTTGTATGATTGAACTCAACCAGTAAGCGATGGCGATGGCTCTCATCCAACACCTCCAGGTGGCAGACCAGCGAATGCGGGGCCGCGCTCGCGCTTCGAAGCAGAGCCATGAAGCTCTCGCCAAATCGCTTTGCGGTTTTCGCAGCGATCACATTCGAATCATAATAGAGGTCGAAAACCAGATGATCGGCCCGTTTGAGAAACGAGAGCCGCATCTTGAAACGGTCGAGGCAGGAGTATCGTTTCTCTATCGACCACGAAACGCCTGATGCACAATATTGTGTGGGACGTTCGCTGTAATCAAAACAGATAGAAGCAAATGCCTGATTGCTGCCGTTTTCTTTCAAGCCCGGTTCGACCGCAGAAAAGCACTCTTGCCATCTGTAATGCCGGCGAAGAATTTCGCAGACTCCTGGCAATAGATGATCGAAGCGAGCGCCGCCGTCGACAAAAAGGTTGACCGGCAAATACCTTGCCAGAAGGCCGATCACGCCCTCCAACTCTTCATCGGTTCTGCCATCAAACAAGACACCTGACTCCGTGTCAGGCTCGCCCGTGAGCCGCCATAACAGAACATGTAAACACGTGAGCAGAAAAGCTTCGAAGGTAGTCTTTTGCACACCAACAGCTTCCACTATGGACGCTGTAAAATCGGCATCCATAGTGAAAGCCAGATGTTCCGGGGCAAAACTCGTTGCATCAAGCCCCCGCTTTTCGAAAGGAAGTTCGATGCGCCTGAAGGCAGTGGCGTTCTGTTTTCGCCAGTAATCTTTTCCTACTTCTGCCTGCTCTGACTCAAGCAATTCATGGAGCCACTCGGATATATGTATGTAAGGAATCGCCCCATCATCCTTCTCCTTACCTTCGAGGCGGGCGGCGTAAGAAAGGCATACCTTACGAACGAGATTCTCCGCCCCTGCTGCGTCCGCGCAAAGAGAGGGCAAACTCAAAAGCAGTATGTGTCTCCTCTCTGCCATCTCTATGAGTTGAATATGCAGAAGCGACTCTCGTTCGAGATGAAACGGGCGAACCCGAGCCTCTTGAAATAGAGAGTCTATGCTTGCGGGCGGTTGTTTATCTTGATGGCTCAGTTCGTATTCTGCTACAGAAAGTCTTGCCTGCCCGGCTATCACCTGAAGCGGCAAAGCCATCCAGCCTGTGGAAACGAAATTGGTTCGCAATATATCACAACCAGCCTCGACGCTCTCAATCGCCTGTCGCAAAACGGCCCTGTCGAGTTCGCCTTCGATCAACACAGCAAACTGAACTCGATACGCCCGGCCGCCATCTGCTTGCTCCAACATCCACACGCGTTCCTGTTGCGGCGAAAGCCGATAACCTGTTATGGTCTCCCTGCTCAAGTTCGCATCCTCTCGATCTCTCTTTAGCTCTACAGCTACAATCCCCGGTCGCTCGAAGGTTCGCCCATAGCGACCAGTATCCTCCGCTCTCCCGTATAGGGATTCCTACCATGCGCGACAAGCATATTGTCCAGCATCAAGAGATCGCCTGCCTGCCATCTGAAAATCACTGTCTCCTGGTTGTAGGCCTCTCGAATCTCTTCTATCACCTCAGGCTCGACGGAGCGGCCGTCGCCATAGTAAGTATTGTAGGGTAGATCTTCCTCTTTCATTATGGCCTGCACGGCCTCACTCAGTCCCTTATCCAGCCCCGACACATTCCAGAACGCCACGTGATTGAACCATACCATCTCGCCTGTCTTCGGGTGGCGTGCCACTGCGGGGCGGACCTGTCTGGTCCTGAGCCTTTCGCCTTCTTTCCATTCAAATTCAATATCGTTGCTGACGAAGTAGCGTTCGACTGCTTCCCTGTCGGTTGTGTGATAGGAAGCCTGCCAGGATAATCCAAGCCCATCGTTAAAATTCCTCATTAGAATCCAGCCTTTTCTTATGAATCGGTCCCTGATGGCCGGGCTGATTCGATTGAATACCTTGCGCACATCGGCTATCGGAGTCTCTCCGCCAGTCTCGGACGGTTGCAGACAGAAGAACCATATCTTCATGGGCCAGGCGGTGACATAGGTCAATTCGTTATGCAGTGAGATAGCATGGCCCGGCGGAAATTCCGTAGAAGTATAAATCTTTTCACTCAGTTCGGTGCGGGGAGTTGCGCTTTCCATATATGCCATCAACTCGATGGAGACTGCTTCGAGGAATAGAGAAAAATCGCTCATGCCATTCAGGTCAAATCCGCGAAAGAGTATCCCTCCGTGCCTGGTCAGACTTGTCCCGATAAATTCGAGATTCTCTTTCGCCCAGGCGTGAAGTTTGCTCCCGTTAAATCTAGGCTCGATGACAAGAGGCAGCGATTGTTCCGGGTTCAGGAAGCCGACTTTGACAAAGTCTTCACCTGTCAAGGTCAGGGCTTTTGGCGTGGCAGATTGCCGCTTGAACATCCAGTCCTTCTTAAAATCCGCACTGTGCTCATTCGCGTCTTTCATACGATCACCTTTCGAGCCGCTACTTGTTGCTCCAACTCAAATCAGATGAGGGAATTTCGATGGGTTTCGGCCGTGCATCCCGGCGAGGCTTGCTGCGAGTCTGTTCGTACTCTTCGCTTTTAATAGCTCGGTCGCGCTCATCGATCTCGCGCAGCAACTCTTTGAGGGCGTCCAAAGTCATGTCGGGCCGCTTTGCAATCGAGCGCAGAAGAACCTCGAAGTGTCTCAGCATCCGATCAATCGTGTTATTGCTGAATAGCTCGCTGCTGTATTCAAGCGAACCGACCAGGCCCTGGTCCGCCTCTCCCATTGTAAAGAGCAAATCAAACTTTGCGGTTGTATTTACAAATTCAAAGCCACCGACGCTAAGGCCCGGCACCTCCAGATTGCTGAATGCTGCGTTCTGAAAGACGAATTTCGCCTGAAACAGCGGCGTACGTCCGGGGTCGCGTTTAGGGTTGACCGCGCGCACCACTTTTTCAAATGGAACGTCCTGATGTGCGTAAGCGTCCAGAGTGATTGCGCGCACTCGATTGAGGAATTCACGAAAAGCCGGATTGCCCGACAGGTTCGTTCTAAGCACGAGCTGGTTGGCGAAAAAACCTATGAGACCCTCCATCTCTCTCCTGCTACGGTTGGCGATGTCGGTCCCGACTACTATATCCCTCTGCCCGCTGTAACAGTAAAGCAGAACCTTGAAGGCGGCCAGCAGCGTCATAAACAGAGTCGTCCCTTCCTCTAAGCTCAGCGCCTTGACCTCATTGCGCAACTCATCATCCAGGCGCAGAAGCTTCGTCGCGCCGCGAAAAGTTTGCACAGGAGGTCGCGGATACTCCGCAGGCAGAACCAAAGTGGGCAAATCGGTCAACTGTTTTTTCCAGTAAGAAAGGTGCTGCTCGAATTCTTCACCCTGAAGCCATTCCCGCTGCCATTCGGAGAAGTCGGCATACTGAATTGCCGGATCAGCAAGAGGTGATTGCTTTCCCTCGGAGAAGAATTTCAACAAAGTGATCATCTCTTGAATCAGCACGCCCATAGACCATTCATCGCAAACGATGTGATGAGTGCTGAAAAGTATCACGTAGTGATGCTCGGCCATGCGCAACAGCCTGACTCTCAAGAGAGGGCCGCGCGCGAGGTCGAAACACCGTTGCGCTGCCTCGGTCGCAAGACGCGTTGCCTCAGCCCTGCGCTCGGACTCCGGCAATTCGCTCAGATCGCAGATCGCCAGAGAGAACGGTCTGGCCCCGCCAATCACCTGAACGGGCTGGTCCTCGATCATGGTAAAGGTCGTACGCAGAGCTTCGTGGCGTCTGATGATTTCGCTGAAGCTCTGTTCAAGCGCAGCCACATTTATTGCTCCTTTAATCTCCAGCGCGATTGGAATGTTATAGACAGGGTTGTCAGGCTCAACCTGTGTTGTGAACCATAGGCGCTCCTGAGCGAATGAGAGCGGACAATGATTTTCCTGAGTCCTTCGAGGGATTACCTGGTTGCCGGTTTGCGCCTTGCTCTTTTCAGCCAGCAGCTTTGAGAGCAGGGCGAGCTTTTCCGGCGAAAGATTGCCTATGCGTTGAGATATGTCGCTCATGGTTATCGACCCGCTTAAAATGACCTGTCGCTGGTTTAGACGCGCATCCCGGTTGACGGTTGGAGGGAGAATCCGCCCTGCTTCGCCGGGTGAGTTTCAGGCTGATGCCGTCGCTCTCTGAAACAAAGCCACGAGCCGCCTTTCCTGATCCTGGGTATCGGGAACCGTGTCATCAAGCCCTTCAACCATTATTTCCTGCGCAATCCGGGTGAAATCCTTTATCTGCCCGACTGTAAAACCTTTTCCCGTGAGATAAGGAATCGCCCAGAAGTCGAACATATAGCCGGGCAACACAGAAGGCCCTTTTATGGTTTTGTACATGGTATGGGCCAGACCGACGGCCTGTTTCCAGTCCATGGTATTGTGCTTCCAGCTATATCCCGCGCCTCGTATTCCAAACTTTTCGGCCTGCTGATGGATCGGAACATTCACATAGTGATAGTAAAGCTCCGCTCGGTAGAAATCCGGCGAAGTCTCCTCAAGGAAATCCATCGTATTTCGAACCGAAGCCTCGGTCTCGCCGGGGAATCCGACGATGATCGAAGCGAAGGTGGTGATCCCTCGTTCCTTGAGCCTGCCTATGCCATATTTGTATCTGTCAACGCTGGAGAATTTATTCATATCCTTCAAGATCGTCTGGTCGCCGGATTCGATTCCGAGGAATACGCCTTTACAACGGCTCTTCTCCATCAGGTCGAATGCCTCATCATCGGCGTTCGAACACCTGAAGAATGAATACCAATCGAAAGAGAATTCGTTCCTGATCATCATCCGGCATATATCTTTGAACCTGGGAAAAGGAACGTTGAATGTGTCATCAATGAAGACGAGGTTTTTCACTCCGGAAGAATCCAGATGCCTCAACTCGCGCTCAATCACATCGAGGCTTATGAGATTGAGCGGACCGGCCATGGCAGGATACTTACAGAAGGAACACGAAAAAGCGCAGCTTCGCGCGGTCCTGATCTGCACGGTAGGTGTGTAGAACTCCACATCAAAGAGTTTCCAATCGATGCTGCTTTCGTCTATCGGATTATCTTCGATGACTTGTTTCGTCGTGTGAAAGGTCTTATTGTCAGATGTATAGATGAGATTCGGAACATGGCTCAAGTCCTCACTATTGCCTCTGCGAAGCTCTTCGAGCACAAGCGATAGCGTCAACTCGCCTTGCGAGTCGAATATGTAGATGTCAGCCCCAATCATTTGGCAGATGAATTCCAGCGACCTCTGCTCCTGTGTCGAGCAGAGGTTGAATATATGTGGTCCGCCGACGATTATCTTCGTTTCAGGATTGTGTCGGCGGATGAAGTCGACTATCTCGATGATCGGGGTGTTTTCGACATAGAGCGTCGTGGTTATGGCTACGGCCCTTGGCGACGATGCCAGCAAATCCGCCAAGCGATCTCTGTCGAAATTAAAAGAATTGATGATCTCAGTCGCGAAGCGGCGCTTGTCGAGAAAGTTTTTTAATACGATAGCGCCCAGATGAGGTAAAGTCCCCATGTGCAGGTTGGGTTCTTTGCCGGTCGCTGTTTTCAAAGTCCTGTTGAGCAAATTCATGTAGGTCATACGCTCTCCGCGAAGATTCACGGAGTTGGCTTTCAGGTCTTTGTATGCCCCGCAGTAGTTATCGGTCTTCTTCAAGTCATCTTCGACCAAGCGAAAATCGAGGTCGTTGTGACCGATTATGATGCAATCGAGCTTATCACTTTGAACCGTCATGTATTTCCTTCCTCCAACTGAGAGCCGCGGCGACCTGGCTTCAATAAATCACTCGCGAGGAGGGTGAGAAGCGCACGCTGCGTGATTTCCTGATGTCTCTTGTCACATTGATCCTCTTGAGCCAGCGGTCGTTTCCATCAAACTTCGCTTTGAAGGGTCTCCTCCCGTGAACTGCTCTGAAGTTATCTATGATGAGACAGTCGCCCGGCATCAGGATCAGGTCCTTAAGGTTCGAGTCTATAGCGCGGATAAGATGGTCGAGTGCGGCCTGCGCGGTTTCGTTCTCTTCCAGCCTGTCCATAAAGTATGGGTCGAGGCGAATGTAAGGAGATTTGGGGTCGCCATAGAGGACAGCCAGTCTTTCAGGATCCGTATTCATCTTATTGATGGCTGCGTAAGAGGCTTCGAGAAGTGATCGATCCTGCCTGGAGCATTCGGCGGCAATAACTTTGATCTTCTGCTGGTGCGATTCATCCGGCCGTATCGTGAAATGAGGCTCGAAGAGAATGTTCAGATGGTCCCCTGATAGTTGAATCGAGTCCGCGCTGGCAAAGATCGTGGCTACTTCATCGGGATTTCGCAGGCAGAAGAGGACAAGGTAATCACCTCGAAACGGATGAAAAGCGTCTTCGTTATGCCACCAGAGCAATTCCTCGCTGCCTGTGCCAAGCTGCTCGTATTCATGGCCTTTGATAGGCATCACATCATGGACTATATGACCATCCTGCTGAGTCGCCCAGCCGAGCGACTCGCCTAGAAGCGAGCCGCACAACAACAGATATATCTCCTCATCGAGAGTAGGAGAAAGCTCCGGCCTCTCTTTCCAATGAGCCGGGGTCGGCCCTATCTTTTCCTGATCGACAGGATAACCGGAGATGATGCAACAACCCGGCGACGGCTCTCTTAACTTGAAATTGTTCAAGAATGAACGAATCCTGCGCGGAAGCTCGTGCGCGTATAAGCATATCTCATCAAGCAATTCCTCATCCTCAACCGATTTGTATCTGGAAGTTATATCCTTCAGGAGTAAACGGATCGAGGCGATTTCGTCATCGGATAACCAGAATCTATTCATGGCTTCTACCCTTCCCGCTTATCATTTTGGCGAGTATGTGATTTGACATATGAGTCGGGCGGTCGCTTGCGGAGAAAATAAGGATATTTCAATGCGCAGCCCGGCTCCTGGCCTTCAGCAGTACAGAGAGGTTGGAGATGCCTGCTTCGAGCCTCGGTGTAGAGCATCCGAATCCGAGCCGCACGTGTCGAGGGCGACTAAAACAGATGCCAGGTACGAGCAGGGTCTTGTACACATCGGCAAGGTGGCGACATAAAGCCTCCACGTCGGTTACCTCGTTCAATCGCAGAAAGGCGCATACCCCGCCTCGCGGAGAGACCCAGCTAACCGCCTCCTCCTGCTCTTGGACCCAATCGGCCAGAATTCTTCTGTTGGCGCGGGCCTGCTGAAGCCGAATATCGAGCAGCATCTCAGCATTCTCAATCGCTCGCTGGGCTATGAGTTCAACCAGCGGCGACAGGTGAAGGATGGTATAGTCGCGCAGGTGAGCGAATCGGCTCAATATATCCGGTGAGGCAAAACACCATCCGACTCGCAGGCCGGGCAGACCATAAGCCTTTGAAAGGGTGCCAAAAGATATGGCACGTTCGTAATAAAGAGACGGATCGGGCAATGGCAGTTCGTCATAGGTCAACTCGGCAAACGCGCCATCCCAGATCAGATATGCTCCGACACGAGCCGCCATTTCGATCAGGCAAGCCTGTTCTTCACGGCTTATGGTAACCCCCGTCGGGTTGTGCGGGAAATTTACGACTATCATTCGAGTTTGCGAGCTGATCAGTTCTTCAAGTTCTTCGATGTCAGGAGCAAATGCTAGCTCATCCCTGAGCAGCCAATGCTTCAAACGACATCCCAGAGACTCTGCCATTGCGAAGAGTTGCTGATAAGAGGGGTCCATAACCACAACCTCATCGCCCGGCCGAAGCAATGCGGTCATTGTGAGAAAAATCGCTTCGCTTGATCCCTGTGTTGCCATGACGCGGCCAGGGTCGCCGATGCCAAAGCGGCGGGCAAGGGCCTCTCGCAATTCGGGATTGCCGATTGTGTGGCTGTCGTTGAAAACGATACGATCAAGCTCGGCGGGCGTGATTCCAAGCAGCTTACGAAGCTCGGCCATTGAGAAGCTTTCGACCCCGCTGCTGCCTATATCGATGTCGGTTGTGAAATAGTACTCCCTCATCCAACGTTCGAGCAGGGCCGGGGCTGTTTCTATCAATGTGTTTGTGACCATCAATATCCTCAACCAAACCTGCCGAGGCAGAAACTCAGTCGGAAAGCATCGCTCGCACTTCTTCGTCCGAGAGGCGCTCAACTTGTGATAACAGGTCGTCGGCAATGCCTGCGGCCTGCTGCTCCGCTTGCATCTGGATGATATTCAGAGCGAGGCTTGAAATGGTTGGCGTTTCAAAAAGCGTGCGCAATGGGAGCTCCACCTCCAGGGCGTCGCGCACGCGAGACAATACCTGAATTGCCAGAAGCGAGTGGCCGCCCAGTTCGAAGAAATTATCTTGAGCCCCGACCCGGTCGAGGCCGAGGACTTCGGCCCATATATCGCCCAGTCTTGCCTCGATCGGGTTGAGCGATACCGGCGCGCGCGCTTCAATATCAGGTTTTTGATCATCAGTAGCAGTCAGCGCGCGGCGGTCTACCTTTCCGTTGGATGTCAGAGGCAGCGACTCTATCATGGAGAAGCCCGCTGGCATCATGTATTCGGGCAACCGCTCATTCAGGAATTGCCGCAACTGCCCGGCGCTGATCTGCTCTCCTGGGGCGGGCACGACATAAGCCCACAGCCGTTTGTTTCCGTCTGCCGCCTCTTGGGCTATTACTACTGCACTCTGCACATCCTCGTGCTGGCGCAGCACGGCCTCTATTTCGCCTGGCTCTATGCGATAGCCGTGTATCTTCACCTGATGGTCGGCGCGGCCCAGGAAGAGTATGTTTCCGTCAGGCAGATACCGGGCCAGATCGCCGGTCCTGTACATACGCATCCCCGGCTCGCTACTGAAGGGATGAGGCAGAAATCTCTCGGCCGTCAGATCGGGGCGGTTCAAATATCCCCTTGCCAATCCGAGACCTCCTATGTATATTTCGCCTGTCACTCCAACAGGCACAGGTTGAAGATGCCCGTCCAAGAGGTATATGTCCGTGTTGGAGGTCGGCCGCCCTATGGGGAGCGTGAAGCCGTTTAGCGCGCCGTTTTCGCCTGCTGCCAGCTTGTAAATTGTCGAGGTGATTGTTATTTCCGTTAAACCGTAAACATGGACCAGAGGGAGATTCAACTGCTGCCAGGCCGCCAGGCGGTCAGGTGATATAATCTCGCCGCCTGTCATGATGAATCTCACCTGATCGGGCAGGCGAAGGCCGGAGCGCGACATTTCATAAACTAGTTCGCTCCAATAGGCGGTTGGCAGTTCGAAACCTGTTATTTTCCGGCTCTCTATGATCCGAATCAGATCACTAGGCGCGGGGAGCAAATCGCCTTCTCTGAGCACGACGGCGGCCCCGACGCTCCAGGCGGGGAACATCTCCTCGACAGCAACATCGAAGCTTATAGAGGCAAATTGCAATATGCGGTCCTCAGGCTTCAGGTCGAGCCTCCCGGCCATGTCATGAGTGTAATTCACAAGCGAGCCATGCGTGGTGAGCGCGCATTTGGGTTTGCCCGTAGAGCCTGATGTGTAAATCGCATAGGCAATGTTATCGGGCCTGACTCGTGTGCGCGCGCTGCGACTATCATGCGCCGCCACAATATCCCAATCCGAATCCAGGCATATTATTCTCGCCCCGTTCTTAGGCAGCCGGTCGAGCAGGCGGCTTTGCGTAAGCAAAGCCACGGGTTGAGAATCTTCAAGCATGAATGCAAGCCGTTGTTGCGGGTAGTTCGAATCGAGAGGAACAAATGCGCCGCCTGCTTTGAGGACTCCAAGCAACGCGACTGCCATTTCAAGCGAGCGCTCCAGGCAGACAGCAACCAGTTTTTCCGGCCTCACGCCAACCGATAAGAGGTAATGCGCCAATTGATTCGCGCGCCGGTCCAGTTCTTCATAGCTCAAATGCCCCGAAGTGTCCAGCACTGCAACAGCATCAGGAGAACGCTTTACCTGCTGCTCGAACAGGTCTTGATAACAACAGTTTGCCGGATAATCTTTCCGCGTGTCATTCCATTCAACAAGAAGTCGTTGGCCTTCGGGCCGGCACAACAGGGGTAATCGTGAAACCGGCTGAGAGGGATTGGCAACGATGGCTTCGAGCAGCGTTTCAAAGTGGCTCAACATTCTATCTATAGTCGTCTGTTCAAAGAGGTCCGTGTTGTATTGAATCGACCCCACAAGCCCTTCCTCTGTTTCTGCCATTGACAGGCTCAGATCGAAGTGAACCGTCCCGGTTTCAATGCCAATCGAGGTCAGGCTCAATCCGCTCAGTTCAAGCACCACACGCGGCGAATTATCGAGATCGAAAGTGACTTGAAAGAGCGGCGTGTGGCTGAGACTGCGTTCCGGTTGTAGTTGCTTGACAAGCTCTTCGAAGGGAAGGTCTTGATGTGTGTAGGCCCCAAGCGCAACCTCACGCACCCTTTCAAGCAATTCGATAAAACTCGGATCGCCGGAAAGATCGGTTCGAAGGACAAGCGTATTGACGAAGAATCCTATCAATCCTTCTACCTCCGCCCGGTTGCGGTTGGCTATAGGAGAGCCGACTGTTATCTCCTCCTGACCAGTGTACCTGTATAGCAAAGCATCAAATGCCGCAAGCAGTGTCATAAAGAGAGTGGCCCTTAGCTCTCGGCCAAGCCTTTTGATTTCATCCGACAGCCCTTTCGGCAATGCGAAGGATTGAGACGCTCCCTGAAAAGTTTGAATGGCCGGACGGGGCCGGTCTGTGGGTAGCTCCAGCACGCCGGTCGTGCCGCCAAGCTGCCGCTTCCAATAATCAAGCTGAGCCTGAAGAATTTCTCCCTGAAGCCAGTTCTTTTGCCAGTAGGCAAAGTCCGCATATTG
Organism: Blastocatellia bacterium; assembly: GCA_022615215.1. Taxonomy (GTDB): domain Bacteria; phylum Acidobacteriota; class Blastocatellia; order UBA7656; family UBA7656; genus JAKEHD01. The sequence continues at coordinate 1,940 of JAKEHD010000215.1, read as the reverse complement.
AATAGGAAGCTCATTGAGCGGAGAAGGCTTTTGCAGGGTGAGCGCCTCGTATAATGAAGCCACTTCACGGACGAGGATTCCCATTGACCAGCCATCCGAGATTATATGATGCATAGAGAACAAAGCGACATGCTGGTCATCTTGCAGGCGCAGCAGTTTGACCCGGAACAGTGGGCCTCTTTCCAGGTTAAATGGACGCCGCCCTTCTTCATAGGCCATCTCACGCACGACAGACTCGCGCTCGGCTTTCGGCAATGAGGCCAAGTCGATCACCTCAATCTCTACAGGTTGCGGGGGGGATACGATCTGCAAAGGCCGCCCGTCAGCCATTGGAAAGGTGGTTCGCAGGATTTCATGACGGAGAGCGATCTCGCTTAAGGTTTCTCTTAGCAAACTGAGATTGAGAGTGCCTTCCAGATGAATGGCGGAGAGGATGTTGTAAGCCGAGCCTCCAGACGTTAGCTGATCGAGAAACCAGAGCCGCTGTTGAGCAGGCGACAGCGGTAATTCGCCATCTCTCGACACTCGCTTTATAGGCGAAATCGTCAGCCCCTTGTCTTGCTTCATCGCCAGGTCGATCACCTTGGCCAGCATAGCTATCGTGGGCGACTCGAAGATCGCGCGCAGAGGCACATCCAGTTTGAAGGTGTCTCTCAGCCTTGAAATGAACTGTGTGGCGAGCAGAGAATGGCCGCCCAACTCGAAAAAGTCATCGTTTATCCCGACCCTGTCTATTCCGAGAAGCTGCGCCAACATGCCTGCAAGTATTTCCTGAAGCGGCGTAGAGGGAGCGACAAAACGATCCTTCAAATCAGGCCTTGTGTGGTCCGGTGCCGGGAGCGCCCGCCTGTCTATTTTTCCGTTGGGCGTGAGCGGCATTTCATCCATAAGGACCAGCGCCGAAGGTATCATATAATCGGGCAAACGATCTTTTAAGAATGAGAGCAACCTGCCTTCGAGGTCTTGCGCGCCCTTCGCACAGGTAAAATAGGCAACAAGCCGCTTGTCGCCCGGAACATCCTCTCTCATCTGTACCGCGACTTCGCTTACATCCGGGTGCTGACTCATCGCTGCTTCAATCTCGCCCGGCTCGATTCTAAACCCTCTGAGCTTCACCTGATCGTCCAGGCGGCCCAGATAGACCAGGTTGCCATCCGGCAGACACCGAACGATGTCTCCGGTTTTGTACAACCGCGCGCCGGGCCGATTCGAAAATGGATCAGGGATAAACCTTTCGGCCGTAAGGTCCGGCTTGCCAATATAACCTCGCGCAACGCCCTCGCCGCCTATGTACGCTTCGCCGGGAACTCCCCTCGCAACCGGACGCAACCGGGAATCGAGCAGATATATTTGCGTGTTCTGTATCGGAGTTCCAATAGGCACTGCTCCGGGGAGGGAGTCTCCCGCACGCAGGTTGTAGACGCAACATCCGACGACCGTTTCCGTCGGCCCATATTCGTTTACGACCCTCGTGTCAGGCGCATACTTCTGCCAGAAGTCGAGCCGCTCCCCGTAAAGGGCTTCGCCACCGACGATCAGCGCATTGGTCATTCCTGCAGCCTCATCGCCGGGTAGTAGGGTCGAAAGCGCTTCCAGGTGGGACGGTGTGATCTTAACCAGGCTGAAGGCTCTTTTGCCTCGCAAGGCCATGCACAAACCTTCTAACCCATCTTCTTCTTTTACGAGCACGATTCTCTTTCCGCAAAGCAAGGGAGTAAACAGGCTTGTCACAGTCAAATCGAATCCGAGCGGAGAGTGAAGCAGCGTGCCGTTTCCCTCCTCCACTCTGTATGCATTTGCGCACCAGACCAGATAATTTAGGAGTCCTTTGTGAGTCACCATAACTCCCTTAGGAGAGCCAGTCGAACCCGATGTGTATATCACATACGCCAGATTCTCTCCTTCTATCTCTATATCTATCTCTTCCTCTCCCTCTCTCC
>JAKEHD010000214.1 GCA_022615215.1 Blastocatellia bacterium | reverse complement strand
TCGTCCTGATGTATATCTATCATCTTTTCGCGGCCGGCGTAGATGACGGTCTTGGCGGTCTTGAGCTGGCGCATCTTGTCTGTGATCTCGCGTATTCGGTCGCTGCACTGGTCTATTATGCGCACTTTTTCCATTATGGGGTCGGGCACTCCTTCGGGCGATAACTGGATCAACTGGGCCTGACCGATTATGGCGCTCAAAGGATTATTTATTTCGTGGCATACGGTGATGACTATTTCGCCGATTGCGGCGCGGCGCTCGGCTTCGACAAGCGCCGCCTGGGTCTCGCGCAACTCCTCAAGCAGCCTTGCCAACTCGGCATTCTGTTTGATGAGGTTCGTGTTCTTGTGGCCCAGTTCCAGATTGACCTGCTGTAACTGCTCTGTGCGCAACTCTATCAACATTTCAAGCTCTGCGTTGAGGTCGTTCAAACGCTGATACGCGCAGGCATTGTCCAGGGCTGTGGCCGCATGGTGGGCCAGCGTGCGCAGGGTATCGAGTTCGTCCGTGCGGTAGAGCCTGTCGGAGAGCTTCTCGCCTAAAAGGTAAATCCCGGCGAGCCTGCCTCTGACCGACATCGGAAAGCAAAGGGCCGTCCCGCCTGGAAGCGCGACCCTTTTCTCCTGGTCTTGCTCCACTACCGGATAGAGTGTTGCAGGCCATAGCTTCGGGAACGATTTTATGTCGCTCACGAGCCGGTCGGCTTCCTCTGTCACCGAGCGGTATATCTCCTGGGAGGAGGCGAATACCTGCCATTGCCCGTCTTCATTCAAAACGATGAGCGCCGCGCCGCGAGTGGCGAAAGCGCGAGGCACGGTCGCCGTCAATACCTCCACCAGTTGCGGCAAGCGTATGACCTGGCTTATGGCGAGGCTCAGTTGTGAGAAAGCTTCTCGCGGGTTCACAGAACCGCGATAAAAGAGCTTTGCGACCAGCCGCTCCGACAGCGCCTTGAGCGGATTGAATGCAAAGGCCAGCAGCAGGGCCGACATAACAGCGGCTGTGAGCGGATCCGATAGCCCCGTCCTGATTTCTATAAACCCCGTGATGGCGGCGAAAGCGATAAGATAGATTCCCGTAGTCGCCGCAAGAGCGAGCGTGTAGACGAGGCTGCGGCGTATAAGGCGGTCTATCTCCAGCAACCTGTGGCGCGAGGTCGCCACCAGCAGCGAGATGGGTATAAGGGCCAGCGATATGATCACCACTCTGGGATCTATGAGGGAACCGATGCCCACGATAGACGGCAAAAGAGAAGCGAATAGCCAGGGACATAAGCCGACCGTCACTCCCCAGGCAAGCGCCCTCATCTGGTTCTTCTTCAGGCTACAGGTGGCGCGGCTGTAGCTGTGAAAAGCCACCACTATGGCAGAAAGAATAAAGGCGGCTATGAGCAGATATCGGACTTCTGTAAGCAGCGGGGGCGCGGACTTTCCCTCCAGAGTGAACGCGGTGGTCGCAATCGCCAGCGGGAGATAAGAGCCGTATATGGCATAGATCGCCCATCGCGAACGAGTGAAGAAATTTTCGCCCGGCGGAAAGATGAGAAGGAAATGGAGCATAAGCCCACAGGCGATGCCCGATGTAACGGGACCGGGTATCGACATCAAACTCATCCAATCGCCCCCTGACCCGATCGGTGTGTCAACGCCCAGAGTGATATTGACGGCTCCCAGGACGAGGCCGTAAGAGATAATGCGCAGCGAGCGAGATTGATATAGAGATGATCTGTCGCCTGGCAGAGCGGGACCGCTTCGCAGGAAGAGAATCGAAGCCGTGATGATGAAGAAGAGCGCGAGCAGGGAGCGTGTGCTGTATAAGGTAAGCATACGCCACCAGCCGATTTTATGAAGCGGGACTTCTACGGCCATCACCCGGCCGTTTCGCTCGACCTCGTACATGGCGGACGAGTGCGGCGCTTTCAACTCGGCAATCAATCCGAGAAGCGATTTTATCTTGCGCCGGGCCAGCGCAACTCCGTCAACCGATATTATACGGTCGCCCGTCTCAAGCCCTTCAGCCTCCGGCAAGGTCTTCTCAACGACGATCAACTGCGCGTTCCACTGGCCGGATTTCTTATAACCATCCATCGGCGCTTCTGCATAAAACGCGAATATCCCCGCGATGAACGCCGACACCACGAGACTCAAGGCCCAGAACCCCGTCTCAACGATCTTGTCTTTCAATCGCTCAACTTTCATCTATGTATGTCAGGCTTCTTTCTTCCGCCCTGAACAGGGAAGCCGATTATCGGGGCAGAAGCTTATTTGCTATCATGGGGATATGATAGGGTTAACCCTCGGAAGAATAAGCGGTTTTGAGATAAAAATCAATAGTGGTGCGTGTTTTTTATGAAATGAGATCGAGAGTAAATTTTTGTCGAGAGCGGTGTTATAAAATCGGTTCGAAGTTTCTGCTCCGGCATCGACTGAGCGGCATGCGATGGGGTTAGAGATTATATTTCTTCCTGCCGTCAGGTTGTCTGCTCCATGAGCGTGCTGATATATTCATTAGGTCGCGTTTCGATGTCTGATTCAAGAGTTCGATTTATACAGAGATCGAAGGCATAGAGAGGCCCTTCGCCGTCTCATCAGCGACCGTAAAGAAGGATGAAACCATGAGCCACATAAGCAAACTTTCACGCGAGCAGGCGGCGCTCGCCATCATAGACATGCAGGAGGCTTTTCGCCTCGTGATACCCGACTTCGGTCAGGTCGCCTCGCGAATAGCCAAAGCGGTCGAGGGCGCGCGATTGCTCGAAGTCCCCGTCGTCGTCACCGAGCAGTACCCGCGAGGTCTCAAGCACACGGCTGCCGAGATCATCCCTCATCTGCCCAATGACTCGAAGGCCATCGAGAAGATATGTTTCAGTTCCTGCGGAGCGGATGATTTTCAATCGCAACTCATAAGCCGCAACATCAAACAGGTGATAGTCTGCGGCATAGAGGCGCATATATGCGTCGCCCAGACCGTGCTCGATCTGTTGTCGCAAGGGCTTGAGGTCCACCTGCTCGTCGATTGCATCACCTCTCGAAAACGCGAGAGCAAAGAGGTCGCCCTCGCCCGATTGACGCAGGCCGGGGCTGTGCTCTCCAACCTCGAAATGGCATTGTTCGAGATGATGCGCACGGCCGACTCTCCACAGTTCAAGGCCGTGCAGGGACTCATCAAGTGAAGGATGAGGGATGAAGGATGAAGGATGAAAACTCCTTCATCCTTCATCCTTCATCCTTCTGCCTTCATCCTTTACGGATGCCCCTGCTTGTTTCTTATGGATTTTCTCAACGAATTAAATCCCGAGCAGCGCGAGGCTGTCCTTAGCGTAGAAGGGCCACAACTTGTGCTTGCGGGCGCAGGCTCAGGCAAGACCCGCGTCATCACTTATCGAATCGCTCACCTCATAAAAAACGGAGGCGTCCCCCCTCAACAGGTGCTCGCCGTCACCTTCACGAACAAAGCCGCAGAGGAGATGAGATCGCGAGTCGAGGCGCTTCTCGGTCCGGGGCTTCGCACGGCCTCGCCGCTCATCTCTACATTTCATTCGCTATCGGTGCGCATACTCCGCCGCGACGTAGAGCGCATGGAAGCGGGTTACACGAAGAACTTCACGATCTATGACACGGACGACCAGTCGAAGGTGGTCCGCGCGATAATGAAAGACCTCGGCCTCGATGACAAATCGATGACCGCGCGACAGGCGCGCTCTTCGATAAGCTGGGCCAAGAATCGCAGCATCTCTCCTGCGGCTTACGCCAGTCAAGCAGAGTACGCCTCAGATCGAACAGAGAGGGTTGCGGCCATATATAAGGTTTATGAAGAGCGGCTTCATCAATCGAATGCGTTCGACTTCGACGATCTTCTGATCAAGGCTGTGGCGCTGCTTCGTAAGGTGTCTGAGGTGCGCGCGTATTACCACGAGCGGTTCCGCCATGTTTTAGTAGATGAGTTTCAGGATACGAACGGCATACAGTACGAGCTTGCGCGATTGATAATCACAGGCTCTACCAGTATTGATCGCGTGAGCGATAAAGAGTTATGGCAGGGCCGCAGCCTCTGCGTAGTGGGAGACGTGGATCAGGCAATCTATACGTTTCGAGGCTCGGACTTCAACATCATACTCGGATTCAAACACGACTTCGAAGGCACCAATCTAATCAAGCTCGAACAGAACTATCGCTCGACTCAAACCATACTCGAAGCCGCAAACCGAGTGATCGAGCGCAACACACAGCGATTGCCCAAGACGCTCTATGCCACGGAAGAACTCGGGCAGGGAAGCAAGATCGGTTATTACCAGTCTTACGACGGCGAAGGGGAAGCCTCTTTCGTGGCCGAAAAGATCGCCGAGCACACGCGCCGCTCGCCCGGCCTGCGATGCGCCGTTCTCTACCGAACGAACTCGCAATCGCGCCTGTTCGAAGAATCGCTCAGACGGCGCGGAATAGCTTACAACATAGTCGAGGGCTTTTCGTTTTACGAGCGCGCCGAGGTGAAAGACATAATCGCCTATCTGAAACTCTCTCTCAATCAGCACGACGACCTTGCGCTCAATCGGGTCGTAAACGAACCGCCTCGCGGCATAGGCAAGGCCACTATGGACGCGCTCTATCGCCAACAAAAAGACTTCGGCCTCTCACTCTGGGACACGATAGCCATCGCCCTGGAACAACGCAATCTTTCGCCCCGCGTGATTGCGCCTCTCGACGTATTCCGACAGATCGTTACATCACTGAAAGAGCGTGCGGAAGCGGGCGCTCCTTTGGGTGAGATAGTCAAAGCGGCTGCCGTAGAGAGCGGGTACGTGCGCTCGCTCGAAGAAGAGAAGACCGAAGAGGCCGACGGGCGTCTGCTGAACATAGAAGAACTCGTCACGGCAGCGGTCGAAGCCGAGGAGCAGGGCGAGACGCTGCGCGACTTTATAGATCACGCCGCGCTCGTAAGCGACGCAGATCAGTACAAGGCCGATGCGCGAGTCACGCTTATGACCGTGCATGCGGCGAAGGGGCTTGAGTTTCCCGTAGTCTTCATGGCCGGGTTGGAAGAAGGCTTGTTTCCACATTCACGCTCGGCTGCGAGCGAAGAAGACCTCGAAGAAGAGCGCAGGCTTTGCTATGTGGCGATCACTCGCGCCGAGCAGCACCTTTACATCACGCATGCGATGCGCCGTCGCGTATTCGGGGAGGAGGGCCCCGCGCAGCCTTCGCGCTTCTTAAACGAGATACCGCTCGAATTGATGGAAGACCTGTCGCTCGGCCCTTCGTGGATGGGATTTGCCGGAAGGCCCGACGCGCTTCCCTCTAGCGATGCCAGATCGGCTTTGCGAAGAGAGGGGCCTCCGCCTGTGAAGAAGACCTCGAATTACAGCGGCAAGACATACAACTCTGCCGACAGCGTGCGCGAGTTTTTCAATCGCCGCAAAGGCGGCGCTCAGGGCGAAGGGAGCAGGGGAGCAGGGGAGCAGGGGAGCAGGGGAGCAGGGGAGCAGGGGAGCAGGGGAGCAGGGGAGCAAGAATACCGACCACCGACCACTGACCACCGACCACTGAAAGTAGGGGCGCGCGTGCGGCATGCAAGGTATGGCTACGGCGTCGTGCTTGGCGTGGAAGGCACGGGAGAGGATGCCAAACTCACGGTGAAGTTCCCCGGCTACGGCCAGAAAAAATTCATCGCCCGCTATGCCGCGCTCGAAAAGGCTTAGAAGCTGACTCCTCTCAAAAGTTTCGAACCACTGATTACACAGATTTCTCAGATATTTTTTGTGTTATCTGTGTTATCTGTGGTTGAGCATTTGCGACGGGTTGAAAACAGCTTGTATAGGGTCGCAAGGGATTAAAAAAAGGCCGTCCTACAGGCAGGGGTGCCTCGGCCAAAGTATGAGATGGTTCAAACACCATGAGCCTACTTTAACCGACTGCCGAGTGTCAACCCTGCGCGTAAATGTTCAGAATTGGAAAGGGATTTCACCACGGAGGCACGGAGACACGAAGAAAAACTCTCGGTGCCTCCGTGTCTCCGTGGTGAGTTTTTTTCTTCTCTGAACATATACCCCTGCGCGCGTCGGGCGCTTTGACAGACCGCCATTAATTGCAAAGATGCATCTGCCAAGACTCCTATAAATTCGCCGAATACCGCTAATCAGAAGATTAACTTCAACGCGAGGCGCACGCGGCGTGGGGCGGCGTTCGTCTCGCCTATGTCTGCAAAGCCGAAGCCGCCTGCGTTTTCAACCGTGAAGTTCGGCACAGTCCGGCTCGGATGATTGAAGAGGTTGAAAAATTCAGCCCGGAATTGCAGCAATACCTTTTCAGTCAGCTTCGTCGTCTTCAACAACGCGAAGTCCACGTTGAATAGCCGAGGCCCTGTGAGCGAGTTTCGCTTCACGTCTCCGAACGGACGGCCCGCGGCGAAGGTCTCTCCGAAAGCATCAGGCGCAAGCCCCATCCGAAGGGCGGCTTGCTCGACCGCGAAGTCGTTGTAGATGAAACGCGCTTCGGTCAGCGAGCCGGGGCGGAAGCCTGAACGATCCGCAATTATAAATCCTGTAGGACTCACAATCGGCGTGCCATCGGGACCGGTGAAGAACCGGAAGAAGGCATTCGCCGCATTTGAGAAGGCCACGCGGTCGGCGGGCGCTTGCGCGTTCCCCTCGAAAGGTCTTACCGCGCCTGAGCGGTCTGAAAAGATCGATGCGAAGATCGATGAGGCCGAGGGCGAATACCCCGCGAACTGTAGCGGCGTGTAGGGCGAGCCGCTCGCAACCTCTACTATGCCGCTCGCCTGCCAGCCGGTAAGCAATCGCCCCCTGACCCCTGTTTCCCCTCGCCCTAACGGCAGCGTCCATACGAAGTGACCCGTTGCGAAATGCCTGCGGTCGAGGCTCGACAATGCGCGCTCGCCGCTTGAAACATCCGAAGGGTTCTGCGCGAAGGCTTGCATTTGCGGGGCGGCAAGAGAGATCGGATTGCCCGGCCCTCCCGCAAGCTGCGCGCTCGCGGACGGAACGTCGTCCGTCAGTCTCGAAAGGGTGTAACTCACTCCGCCGACCAGGGTGTCTATGATCCGCACGTCGAGTTTCGTCTGCAAAGAGTTGTAAGTCGAACGGCCCGCGCTCTCGTATATGCGATGCGAGCCGGTTGCAACAGACTCTCCCGCTGAGGGCGAGCCGGGGATGAAGGGATTGGCATCCGTGGCGCGGATAAGGCCGATGCCGCGCGCGCCCGCATAGCCCACTTCGAACTCGACCTTGTTATAGAAATTGCGGCTCCCCATCAGGTGCCAGTTGATCGAATAGGGAGCGCGGAAATCGTGCGCCAACTCCGCGCGCCCGTAATTGCGCGGGTCTCCTCCGAGCAGCGAGCCGAGCTCCGCCGCTCCCGGCACGTTCGGAAAAGCGGGAAAACCCTCCCTTACGGTCGGGCTACCGAAATCGGGCGTGATGACGCCGAGCAAAACATTCGGCGCGCTACGAGCGATTTCGGCGAGCGGGCGGTACGCCGCGCTGTCGTAGGATAGGCTCACTCCGCCTCGTATGACGGTTTCATCGTAGCCGAACAGATAACGGTCGAGCACTCGAAATCGCGGCGTGTAGGCGAATCCGAAACGCGGCGCGAAATTATTATTGTCGCGTTTCACTCGCGGGAGGGTTCGCATCTCAAGCGGCAACAGCGGATCGAACAACGCCCTTGAAGGATCGGCTTCTCGCTCGCGCACACGATCAACGAGTCCATTGATTGGTTGGCTCGCGTTTTCATAGCTGAGTCCGAACGAAAGGGTCAGTTCCGGCCGCACGCGCCATGCATCGTCTATGTAGTAATGCTGATCGGTTTCGGTGAATCGAAACTGCGGATCGCCTACGGCTACGGCGAGCGTCGTGGGACGATCTAATGCGAAGTCCTCGAAGCTTGCGTAGGTGTAATTTCCTGCCGCGCCCGGCAGGTGATCGAACGAAGTGATGCGGCGTCGGAATTGACCGCCAAGCCTTATGTTGTGACGTCCGGCAATGTGAACGAGCGCGTCCGAAGCTTCGAATAAAGTTGACAGGTGAGAGTCTCCAAGCATCGGACTGAAGCCGTAAGCCAGACTCCGAGGGCCAATTGTCACGGCAGGCCGAGGCGAGATTGACGCAGGGGAGCAGGGGAGCAGGGGAGCAGGGGAGCAGGGAATAAGAGAAGCACCCTCGCACGGAATCGCAGTCGGCGTCCCGACCTCCTTCGCGCCCCCGCACAGATCGAGCGACAGCCTCGCGCGATTGAAGCCGAACCCTATCTCGTTAGACGTTTTCGGAGAGATAGCGCGGTTCCATCGCAGATTGCCGAACTGCGCGCGGCCGTATGAATCGCCCGGATAGCCTGCGGCCAGTCGGCCAATGGAGTTCGTCGAGCGGCGGCGGTCGTACCAGTAGACGGCCTTGAGCGTGTCGCGCGGCGTGGCATAAAAATCGAACCGCCCGCCCGCTTCATAGCCTCTCGTGATCGACGGCATAAGGCGTGAGACCTGGCCGAATTCGACGGGCACACCCATTACCGGAATCGTAAACGTCCGCAGGATTCGAGGGTCGCCGATGGTTTGAGCCAGCGGGCCGCGCGCTATCAGATCGCTGATGGTCGGAGAGTCCCCGAAGATGCGGGCGAGCGCGGCAAGCCCGGTTTCGGTGGGCGTCAAGAATGAAGAGGTTGAATCGATGAAGCGGTGAGAGGTTTCGGCCTCGCCTTGAAACGCGCCGAAGAAGAACATTCGGTCGCGGATTATGGGACCGCCGAACGTGCCTCCGTATATGTTGTTTTTGAAGAGGGGCGGACGGTCGAGTCCGCTTCTTCGTTCGAGCGCGGAGAGCGTTCCGAGGCGGCGGTTCAGGTGATAGCCGAATATCGTGCCGTGAAAATTGTTCGTGCCGGGACGTGTGGTCAGGTTTATCGAAGAGGCTCCGGCGAGGCTCAGGTCGCCCGGACCTCGCGTGGTTACTACGTGAAGGCTCAGTACCGCGTCGAAGTTGTTGAGCGAGACGGCGGGGCGTCCATCGATGTCGTTGTTGTCGCGGCCGTCGATGGTGAAGTAATTCGATCTGGCCCGTCCGCCGTTTATGCGAAATATGAATTCCGCGTGCGGGTCCAGAAATAGCGACAGGCCCGTCGCTTCGTCCGGCTCTCGCGTATTGATGCCGGGCACAAGCCGCGCGAACGAATCGACGGGGACCAGGCTGGGCAGGTCGCGCAGCTTTGTAGAGTCGTAGCTCGATGATGTGTGCGCCGAACTCGTATTGAAGGCAGGGGCAACCGATGTCACCGTCACTGTTTCAGCCGTAGCGCCGACATCCAATGTGACGCCTGCCGCCGCTGTCTGTCCTGGCTGCACGGTGACGTTTTGTATCTCCGTCTTTTTGAAGCCTTCGGCTTCGACCTTGACCGAATAATTGCCGGGCGGGAGTCCGGCCACGCTGTAATTGCCCGATGTATCGGTTATGACCGTCCGGGTCGCGCCCGTATCCTCATCTCTGATCGTTACGGTCGCGCCTGCGATTGCCGCGCCCTGCGGATCGACCACAGCGCCCGGCGCGGGCCGCGGGGATAGGGATAAAGGAGCAAGGGTTCTGTTATTCAGTGGCAAGTTGGCGACCTGACCGGCAGTTATCGCGGATTGTGATTGTGCGTTCGAACCCGCGCCCTTTCCATCGCCTGCACCCATCCCGCCGCCTGAGCCTGTACCGGGTTTGCCGAATTGCATGGTCTTTGTCTTGGTTGCGGTCTGCGATTGGAGGGCGGCTTCTTCCTTTTCGCGCTCGAGTTCGGCGGCGGTCGGGACGTACATCGAAGTGTAAGGCGTGACGAGATTGAACTCTCGCGCAAGCTCTATGACTTCCTGTTTGAGCGCGGGCGTTTCGCCGTTCAGTCGTATCTCGGCCAGCAGCGCCTCTACGCGCTCGGTCGCCCATAGCTTGGGCAGGAACTCTTTGTCTGTGGTTACGAGCGGAAAATTCAAGCCGTCGAATTCGAATCGCTGCGGCTGTTCGCTCATCATGCCTGTCAGCGTTATGATCGCGTTCTTTATATCTTCCAGGTTGCGATAGCGCCCGAATATCTTTATCTGAGACCGCGTGTAGAGGTCGGGCAACTGGGCCGGATGCACGCGGTCAACCTGCAAGGGACCGAAGTCGACGAACATGTCTGCGAGAACCGGCTGACTCACTTTGGCAAAGAATGTCGAGACCTCGCTGCGGAGTTCTGACTGGTCAGTGATGTTCGATTGCGCGCCCCGGTTTTCCGTCGAGAGCTTTTCCAATAAGTACATGTTCACGTTCGAGCCTACGCCGAAGGTAAAGAGCCTGGCCCTCGAAGTATTCGCACTGCGGACGTTTGCGGCTATCTGTTCGGGGTTGGTCGCGCTTACGGTCGGCATGCCGTCTGTTATGAAGACCAGGTTTTGAGGCCGCCCGCTTCGCTCGAAGAGGTTCATCGCCGCCACGAGCGAGTCGTTTATGTTGGTCCCGCCATCGGCATTCAAACCATTCACCAGATTGAGCGCGCGGGCGATATTATCTTTAGTGGCCGCTATAAGGCCCAGCCCCATCGGTTGAATGTTGTTGGAAAATGCTATTATGCTGAACCGGTCGTTTTCGCTGAGTGTGCGCGTAAGGCCGAATCGCAAGGCTTCTTTCGCCTGCTGCAATTTGTCGCCCTGCATCGAACCCGACACGTCGAGGACGAACACAACGTCTTTGCCCGAAATGCGATTTTTATCGAATTCCACTTTGGGCGATAGCATCAGCAGGAAGTAACCGTCCTCGCCCTCTTTGCGATGGGTCAGAAGCGACATGCCGAACTCTTCGTCCGAGAGCGAATAGAGCAACTGAAAGTTTTCGGCGTCGCCTCCGCCTACGGTCGGCAGTACGCGGCCCGTGACGTGGCGGTCGCCGTCGTAATTAATCTCCGCCGGGTGCGAGGGCGAGAAGACGTTTTTAATCGCAACCTGAGAGTGCAGGTCCATGTCGATCTCGACTTTCGATACGGGAACCCGGAGCTTCTTATATCCCTTGCCCAAAGGATAATCGAAACTGATCGTGCCTTCTTTGACAGGGAGTATCTGTGAATAGACTATCTCAACTCTTTTATCCGAATGCGGCGGGATAGGGTAGACGTGAGAGCGGAACCACCCCTTCCGGGTCATCTCAAGTATGGCGGGGTCTTCGCCCTGAGCGGCGGCCGCAGCATACTGAGCGCGGGCCTCTTCTTTCTCTTTCACTCGACCGAGGCGGCGCTCTTCTCCGTCGTAAACGGCGAACTCAAGCAGCGTGGCTCCTTCGGGCACGGGGAAGAAATAAGTGCCTTCGAGGAGTTCATCCGTATCGTTGCGAAACAGGTGCTCGACCCTGACGGTAGCGACCTGTCCGTCGATTTGAAGCTTTATCTTTATGGCCGAGACCGGAAGCGCCGCAGGCAGACCGGCATGCTCCGGGTCTGGTTGAGCAGTGTCTTTTTGAGCATCGGCTTGATGGCGGCGAGGGGTCATTATGCCCTGACCGAGGCAAGGCATCGAAGCGAAGGCAGTGATTATGAGCGCAATGGCGAATCTTAAAATCATGGCTCCTCCGTGAGCGGCTGGATGAGCGTTACATTTCGGGCGTTCGATAACAGAATGCCGCGCGCTCGACACTCTTGCAAGGAAATTCCGCAGTGCTCTTTGTATGACAGCTATGTTAATTCTGTGCGTCGCTGCCGGGAGGGATATAAGGATGAAGTTCATCGGGCCGCGTAGTTTGAAGCTACTGTGCATGCAAAGTCAGGCATTCTGTTCACACATTGCGTCTCTCTTCGTCTGTTTGTAGTTCACAGTCGAGGCGCTACTTATTCTTCATGTGCGCATCCTGACGGCTCGCTCACCCTGGTTGGCTTTTCGGCGTGGACTTTCAGAACCGATGACTTTCAGCCGGACATACTAAAACCGGCAGAATTATACGGCTTTCAGCAAACATAATTCAATCGAAGAGGCATAATAAATTCCGCGTTCATCAGCTTCTTTTAGTACGCCTGTCCTTGTTCATTGCTTGATGAATTTGCATAAAGGTCGGCCTCGAACCTGTGTCGAAGGTTCAGTGTATGTGTTCAGACAAGCAAAAAAACTCACCACAGAGACACGGAGGCACGGGGAGATTTCTTCGTGTCTCCGTGCCTCCGTGGTGAAATCCCATTCCATTTCTGAACATTCGCGGTTCGGTCAAAAGCTTGACATATCAGTATAAGAAAGATACTTTATCTGTTTCTGTATCGAGGCGGATAGCAACATGTTTGAAGCTCTATCTGACAAACTGAGAAAGGTTCTCAAGGACTTGCGCGGGCAGGGCCGATTGACCGAAGCGCACATCGAGGCGGCCATGCGCGAAATCCGCATAGCCTTGCTCGAAGCCGATGTCAATTATCAGGTCGTCAAATCATTCGTAGACCGCGTGAAGGAAAAAGCCCTCGGCCAGGAAGTCATCGGCACGCTTGCGCCCGCTCAACAGGTGGTCAAGACTGTCTATGACGAGATGGTCGAGATGCTCGGCGGCACTTCGACGCAACTCCTCTTTACGCGCCGCACCCCGAACGTCGTCATGATGGTCGGCCTTCAAGGGTCGGGTAAGACTACGACTACGGGCAAGCTCGCAAAGCTCCTGGCCGAAAGCCAGCATCGCCGCCCGCTACTGCTTTCAGTCGACGTATACCGCCCCGCCGCCCGCCAGCAACTCTCCATAATCGCAAATGCCATAGGACAGAGGACATTCGAAGCCCCCGACATAAACGACCCGCTTGAGTTGTGCCGACAGGCCGTGCGCGAATGCCAGCTTACAGGCTATGACACGCTGCTCATAGACACTGCCGGACGCCTGCACATAGACCAGGAGTTGATGGACGAGTTGCAGCAGATCAAACGCGAGACCTCGCCTATGGAGATACTCTTCATAGCCGATGCCATGACGGGACAGGATGCCGTAAGGTCCGCCCAGCAATTCCATGAACAGGTCGGAGTGACCGGCATCATACTGACGAAGATGGAGGGCGACACGCGCGGAGGCGCGGCGCTTTCTATCAAAGAGGTCACAGGCCAGCCGATCAAGTTCATAGGCGTGGGCGAACGTTACGACGCGATCGAAGCCTTCTACCCCGACCGCATAGCCCAGCGCATACTCGGCATGGGAGATGTGCTCTCGCTTATAGAGAAGGTGCAGTCCGAGGTCGATGAAGACAAGGCGCGCGAGTTGCAGGAGAAGCTTGCGCGAGACAAGTTCTCGCTCGAAGATTTCCGCGACCAGCTTCGCCAGATGAAGCGGCTCGGCTCGCTCGATAAACTGATGGACATGTTGCCTTCGGGCCTGTTCGGCGGCATGAAGATGACGTCCGAACAGACGGCCGAAATAGAACAGAAGCTGAAACTCACCGAAGCCATAATCGATTCGATGACGCCCGCAGAGCGCCGTGACCATGAAATACTCAACGCTTCGCGGCGAAAGCGCATAGCGCGGGGAAGCGGAACCAGCGTGCAGGAGGTCAACCAGATGGTCAACGAGTACACGGAGATGCGCCGTATGATGCGCATGATGACATCGGGCGGGCTTGGCGGCATGCTGGGCGGACTTGGAGGCGGGCTTCCGGGATTCGGGGGCGGTCGCCGCCGCAAAGCGACCAAAAGAAGGAAGAAGAAGAAGAAACACTGAATTTTATCGGCCGCCATTTGCGAATGTCAGGGGTATGAGTTACTTTGTCAATTCGCAACCGGCGCAAGACGCGATCAAACGTGGAGGTGTAATTTGCTTTCGATCAGGCTGACCAGAAGGGGCGCGAAGAAGAAGCCCTTTTACAGAATCATTGTCACTGAGAAGCGGTCGAAGCGCGATGGGCGCTTCATAGAATCTGTGGGGTATTACGATCCTTGCCGTAACCCTGCCGATATAAAACTGGACCGCGAGCGGATCGATTATTGGATGGAACGCGGAGCGCAGCCGACCGAAACGGTGCGAAGCATAATCAACCGCAAGCCTGAAACCGTAAGCGGCGAAGCGAGCGGATGACTATCACCAACCGCGCGACCGAGAAAGAAATCTTTGAAGAAAGAAATCTTTTCGGCAAGGATTTGCAGGTCGCGCGCTTGATCGAAGGCTAAAGGACCGGCCATCAGCTACGGGTGCCGGAACCGGTTGGCCGCGCCGCGCGTCCTTCCTCACCTGGCAGACAATCTGAAGGAGGCGGCTTATGGACGACGGTTCATTGAGGGAGGTCATCGAGGCTATTGCGAAGGCCCTGGTAGACAATCCCGACGAGGTGATGGTCAAAGAGATTGACGGAGAAGCGACTGTGATTATCGAGTTGAGGGTCGCCGCTCAAGACCTCGGCAAGGTGATCGGGAAGCAAGGGCGCACTGCCCGCGCTATGCGGACCATACTCCGCGCGGCCGGTATGAAGGTGAAAAAGCGGTTCGTGCTTGAGATTTTGGAATAGTGATTGATGCGCGCGACAAACCGTCCGAAGACGTGGTGATAGCCCGCATCGTGAAAGCGCGCGGCATACGCGGAGAGGTGGCTTGCGAAATGGAGACCGCTTTCCCTGAGCGGTTCCTTTCGCTCGAACGAGTCATCGTGAAGATGCCGGACGGCGGCCGCGAGCGGTTAGTGATCGAAGACTCGTGGTTTCACAAGGGTCGTGTGGTTTTGAAATTCGAAGGGTGCGATACGAGGACCGAGGCCGAGCGACTCGCGGGCGGCCTTCTGGTCATAGCCGAATCCGACGCCCTGCCGCTCGAAGAAGGCGAATTTTATGAATATCAGATCATCGGCTCGGAGGTGTTTGTGAGGGGAGGCGCGTCGCTCGGCCGCGTCGCCCGTTTGATGCGCACGGGCGCAAGCGATCTGCTCGTGATCGAGGGCCGCGACGGGCGCGAATACCTCGTCCCCTTCGTCGATGATATTTGCCCGGAGGTCGACGTGAGCGCAAAGCGCATAATCGTCGACCCGCCCGATGGTCTTTTGGAATTGTAGTTCGCGGGTCAGCCATCAGCCATCAGCCTTCAGCCGTCAAGCTGATAGCTGATAGAGGAGGAACGAAGATCAACCACAGATTACACTGATGACACAGACAGAAATCTTTTGTGAAATCTGTGTTATCTGTGGTTAAAGAGCTGATAGCTGATAGCTGATAGCTGATAGCTGATAGCTGCGGCGTTCATCATTTTCCGATCTCCGCCTTGACTTTGATGGCCTGCTACGGTTTACTTGCGCGGTATTTGCAATTGATGATCTCAGTCAAAGAGAAGGAGATACGCGCCCGATGGGCTTTTTCGCCGATCTGAAAATGTATTCGCGCTTTGCGCTCTCGTTGCCCGGTTTCTTACGCAAGACTGTATCGCTCGATGAGGCGCGAGCCATTATCGAGCGAGGGCTTGCCCGGCGTGAAGCGAGTTTCCTCAGACTCGTCGAGCGCGGCGTATTCGGTTATCGAGAGAGTCCTTACCTGCCTCTGCTCAAGCTGGCCGGATGCGAGATGGGCGATATAGAAACCCTCGTTCGCTCCGAAGGGCTTGAGGGCACGTTGCGCGCACTGCGTGAGGCGGGCGTCTACATCTCTTTCGAGGAGTTCAAAGGGCGAAAGCCTGTCGAGAGAAACGGGCAGATCATAAGCCTCGGCCCGCACGCCTTCGATAATCCCTTCCTCGGCCCGCATTACACGGCAGAGACAGGCGGAAGCACAGGCGCAGGCACGCGAGTCGAAACCGATCTCGCTCACCTCGCCGCTCAATCTCATCACATAATGATCACGCGCGCTATGCACGAAGTGCTCGATGTTCCGACCGCGATATGGCGCGGGGTGCTGCCCGACGGCAGCGGCATAAACAATCTCTTGCGCTCGGCCCATATCGGCCGCGTGCCTGATAGGTGGTTCACTCCGGTCAGGTACGGCGATGTGAAGCCTTCGCTCAAATACCGACTGGCAACGCAGGGGACCGTCCGTCTAGGGCGATTGTGCGGCGTGCCTCTGCCCTGGCCTGAGCACGTCGGCATAGACCGCGCGGACCTGATCGCTCGATGGGCGGTTGAGATGGTCCGGGAGCGCGGCGCGTGTTTGATAATAGCTCCGGTAAGCCGCGCGCTCAGGGTCGCTGTGCGAGCGCGCGAAGAGAGCCTGGACATGACGGGCGCGACTTTTATGATAGCGGGCGAGCCGCCGACCCCTGCGAAGGTGCGCGAGATCATGCGCTCGGGCGCTCGCTATTTTACGACTTATGGGCTTGCCGAGTCGGGCCGCATAGGCATGGGCTGCCGAAATCCCGTGAGCACGAACGACCTTCACCTGATGAAGGACGCCTTCGCCATCATTCAACACCCTCGCAAAGTCCCCGGATGGGATATAGAGGTCGGAGCTTTCAACGTCACATCGCTTCTGCCTTCAGCGCCCAAGTTGATGCTCAATGTCGAGGTTGACGACTATGGTATACGCGAGCGTCGCGCCTGCGGGTGCGCGCTCGAAGCCCTGGGATTCGATGAGCACCTGCGCGAAATCCACAGCTTTCGCAAGCTGACGGGCGAGGGCGTCACTCTTGTCGGAAGCGAGATAGTACACATACTCGAAGCGGTGCTGCCCGCGCGATTCGGGGGCACGGCTCTCGATTATCAGTTGATGGAAGAAGAGGACGAGCAAGGATTCACAAAGCTCAGTCTGATCGTAAGCCCGAGCGTCCGGCTCGACGACGAAGAGGCGGTCATACGCGTAGTGCTCGACGCAATGTCGAAAGAGAGCGTGGGCGCGGACTCGGCCCGGTCCATATTGAGCCAGGCCCGGTCGCTCAGGGTCCGCCGCATGGAGCCGGTCCTGACCGCGCGAGGCAAATTGATGCCGCTTTATCTATCCAGGCGGCCCGCTCCTACCGAACAGTGAAAGAATGAGCTATGGCGCGACATTTCAGTACCCCTGTAGAAGGCATAAAGATTCCTTTTTCTTCTGCGCCTTCCACTGTGAGGAAGGCGGCCTCCAATAAAGTGCCGGGCCGAGGTTTATCGCGAAGAGTCATGCTCAAGCAAGGCGTGAGCGCCGCTGCCGCGCTCATCTTCAACTGGGCCTGTTCCAAACAGCCCGCGCCTTCCGGCCTCTGCGCGGCAGTAGCAGGCAAACGGGTCCGATGGATCGTTCCTTTCCCGACCGGCGGAGGTTACGATATTTATAGCCGCCTCATCGAACCTTATCTCAGCAAGAAGCTCGGAGCCGAAATCATCATTCAGAACATTCCGGGAGGCGGAGGGGTCGTCGCCGCCAATACTCTCACGAGCGCCCCGCCGGATGGGTTGACGATAGGGATAATGAACGCGCCGGGGTTGATGTCATCGGCCATCACAGGTGAAGAGAGCGTGCCGAATCCGGCGACGGATTTCACCATTCTCGGCCGGGTCGCGCGAACCCGCAGCGTATTCTTTACCAGCCGGAAGTCGAGCCTTCGGACCTTTGATGACGTTCTGGCCGGGGCACGCAAGCGGCCCATCCTCTTCAGCATTTCTGAAATCGGCAGCACGAACTTCACAAACATCACTGTGGCGGCTCACCTGCTCGGAATGAATGTGGAATACGTATCGGGTTTTCCTGGGAGCCGCGCCGCACTGCTCGCGGTTTTGCGCGGCGAAGTGGACCTCGGCTCTGCAACCTTCGAATCGGTCGTCGATCAGATCGAAGCGGGCGACCTGCGGCCCGTGCTGCAATGCAGCGAAGAGAGGATAGCCATGCATGCGTCGCTCGAAGGCGTGCCGCTGCTTGGCGGCAGTGAAGGGATTGCAGCCCGCCGCGCCGCAGAATTCGGCCGCAGCATCGAACGCGCGATAGAGGAAGCGAAATCGTTAGAGCGATTAATTGGCTCAGGCATTCTGGTCGCCGCGCCGCCGCGCCTGAATGCCGAGACGTTCGAGTGTCTCGAAGAAAAGCTTCATGAAACTTTGAGCGACTCTGAGTTTCTTCGAGCCGCCGCTCAGTCGAGGCGCTCTCCTGACATTGCGCGCGCCCGTGAAGCCCTCGCAGAAATACGCGCCGCATCCGCAGACGCCGAGCGGTTTGCGCCTTTGATCAGGCAGGCTATAAAGAAGCTCCGAAGCTGAGATCAGCTGTCAGCTATCAGCTATCAGAAGTATACGACTTGTGCTATGCAGGACCTATAGATGATTAGGGAAG
>JAKEHD010000213.1 GCA_022615215.1 Blastocatellia bacterium | reverse complement strand
GGCTCATCCACGTTCGTCTACGTAAAGAACGTGACAGGCAAGTCGCAGCAGTATCATTTGCAACTCAGCTATGAAGTTGACGGTCAAGACGGCATAGCGGGAGTGTATTCGCCTGGGCTTGTGACGATTGAAGGAGGCCAGACCATCACGCTCGACATAAGGCAACTCAGAGACGAGCAAGTGGCCGACGAGGCGGGAAGGCTGATTCCTGTGGAAGCGAGCCGGGGGCAGGTGCTGTGGTCTGTGAGAGGGAAAGAGAACCTCACTCTGATAGGGAGAGCAGAGCAGAGCGACAGGAAGCAGGGCCTCAGCAGCAGCTATGCGTGCGTGAACGGCTGTGATGACAGCTATCTTACATCGTCTGTGACGCCGTCATCAACGGGAATCGTCGTAAACGACGGAGCGATCTTCACAGCCCGACAGACCAACGAGACGAGCTATGGGACGATGTTTACCTTCACAGTATCGGCAAATTGGAGCAGCAGCAATACGAATGTGGCGACGATAGACAGTTCAGGATTTGTGACAGGGAAGAACCCAGGGCAGACGACGATCAAAGCGAGTTGGGATACGTACAGGGTCGAGCCGCCGTTGCAGCCGTTAAGAAGTGAATCAAGCCTCAATATCGGCGAAATGAAAATGCCGGGAAGACTCGTATGACCGATCTCCCCGGCACTAGAACTCCGAAAGGCTTGATTCAAAAGGAAGACTTTGGGTTACGAAGAAAGAAATCTTTACGCGATCTTTTTCTTCAATCTCCCGCTTCTTTGGCTTCGACCTGTGGAACGAATTCCTTATCGGCCAGGCCGCCCTCTTCCATATAGTAATCTGCTTCTACAGCCGTCTTATCGGGCTCGATTTTGATCGCGCGGTAATACTCCATGCCGGTCCCTGCGGGGATGAGTCGGCCCATGATGACGTTCTCCTTGAGACCGCGCAGGTAATCGACCTTGCCGCTTATGGCCGCTTCCGTGAGCACACGCGTGGTCTCCTGGAAAGAGGCCGCCGAGATGAAGGATTCCGTCGAAAGCGATGCCTTCGTTATGCCCAGGAGCAGAGGCTCGGCCTGGGCGGGTTGGCCGCCTTCTTCCAGCACGCGGTCGTTTTCGTCCTGGAAGCGGAAGCGGTCGACCATGTCTTCGAGCAGGAACTCCGTATCGCCTACATCCTTGACCCGCACCCACCTGAGCATCTGGCGGACTATCACTTCGATGTGCTTGTCGTTTATGTTGACGCCTTGCAGTCGGTAGACCTCCTGTATCTCGTTGACAAGGTAACGCTGCAACTCCTCTATGCCGCGAACAGAAAGGATATCGTGCGGGTTGAGCGGCCCGTCCATGAGCGGTTCGCCCGCTCTCACGTAGTCGCCTTCCTGCACGTTTATATGCACGCCGCGAGGAATCGAGTATTCCCGCTTTTCTGAGTCGGGCGCTTCCACTATCACGCGGCGCATTCCCTTCTGAACGGGACCGAATTGTACGTTACCGTCTATCTCGGTCATAACGGCCGTCTCTTTGGGCTTGCGGGCTTCGAAGAGTTCCACGACGCGCGGAAGACCTCCGGTGATATCTTTCGTCTTCGTGGTTTCGCGCGGTATCTTGGCTATTATGTCGCCGGGAGCCACGCGGACGTGCTCTTTTTCTTCCTGGGTCTCGACGGCGGCCGAGCCTTTCCTCTTCTTCCATTCGTCGTGGTCGGCCACGAGCAGGTTTGCTCGCACAGGCATCTGATATGTCCTGAGCGCATGACCAAGGTCATCCTTGATCTCGATTCTCGGCTGGCGTTTTTCATCGGGCGAGTCCATGACCACGAGATGCGAGAGTCCCGTCACCTCGTCGACCTCTTCGCGCACCGTCACGCCTTCTATCATGTCTTTGTAGTGTATGGTGCCTGCATCTTCCGTGAGGATTGCGAACGTGTAGGGATCCCATTCGGCCAGTTCCTGTCCCTCTTCGAGTTTCTGGCCGTCGGTCACCTTTATAGTCGCGCCGTAGTTTATCTGATAGCGTCTGACCTCGCGTCCGCGATCATCCGTGAGCACTATCGAACCGTTGCGATTCATGGCCACGAGGTCTCCGTCTCGATTGCGAACGGTCTTGAGGTCTTCGAATCTTACGGTGCCCGATGCGACGGCTTCGTGCTTGGTCACTTCGGTCACTCCGCCCGCCACGCCGCCTATATGGAAGGTGCGCATGGTGAGCTGTGTGCCCGGCTCGCCGATTGACTGAGCCGCTATGACGCCCACCGCCTCGCCGAGTTCGACCATCTGGCCTGTGGCAAGGTTGCGGCCGTAGCACTTCACGCATACGCCCCTGCGCGATTCGCACGTCAGAACCGACCTGATCCTCACGCGGGAAATGCCGCCCGCTCGCTGTATCTGCATGGCAAGGTCTTCGGTGATCTCCTGATTGGCTTCCACTATCGAGTCGCCGGTTATCGGGTCATGCACATTGTCGAGCGCGACCCGGCCTATTATGCGGTCGCGGAGAGACTCTATCTCCTCGCCGCCCTCGATAATGGCTGTGGCCCATATACCTTTGATAGTGGTGCAGTCAGGCTCGCTCACTATAACGTCTTGCGCCACGTCGACGAGCCTGCGGGTCAGATAGCCGGAGTCTGCGGTCTTGAGCGCGGTGTCTGCGAGTCCCTTTCGCGCGCCGTGAGTGGAGATGAAGTATTGAAGGACGTTCAGGCCCTCGCGGAAGTTGGCCCGGATAGGGGTCTCGATGATTTCGCCCGAAGGCTTGGCCATCAACCCGCGCATCCCTGCGAGCTGGCGAATCTGTTGTTTGCTTCCGCGCGCGCCGCTATCGGCCATGATGAGTATAGGGTTCATTTCGCCGGATTCCGATTCCCGGCGAAACATCTCTGCAAACATCGCTTCGGCGACTTTTTCCGTCACGTCCGACCATATAGCTATCACCTTGTTGTAGCGTTCGCCGTTGGTGATTATGCCTTCCTTGTACTGGTTCTCGACCTCTACGACGTCGTTATTGGCCTTCTGTACGAGTTCCACCTTGCTTGGCGGCGTCACAAGGTCGTCGACGCCTATCGATATGCCTGCCTTCGTCGCGTAGAGAAAGCCGAGGTCTTTGACACGGTCGAGCATCACTACGGTCTCTTCGTGGCCGAGGCGCAGGTGACAGTAGTTGACGAGCGACCCGAGGCCCTTCTTCTTGAGCGTGCCGTTGATGTAAGGCATGCCTTCGGGCATCTGGCCGTTGAATATAACGCGGCCGACCGTTGTGTCTATGACGCGGTTCTCGACTTTTCGCACGCTCGCGCGAATGATGTCCTGGTCGTCGCGTTCCGCAGAGAGGTCGAGCAATTCGCCTGAGAACATCAGCTTGATAGGCGTTTGAGTATGGACCTCACAGGCATCGAGCGCCAGCAGCACTTCATCCATGGTGGCCATCTTGCGCCCGGCGAATTTGTCGTCCTTCTTGTCCTTGGTCAGATAGTAGCATCCCAGCACTATATCCTGTGTGGGGACGGCTATGGGCTGGCCGTTGGCGGGCGACAGGATGTTGTTGGACGCAAGCATCAGCACGCTCGCCTCGACCTGGGCTTCGGGCGAGAGCGGTATGTGTACGGCCATCTGGTCGCCGTCGAAGTCTGCGTTGAAGGCCGTGCAAACGAGCGGGTGTATCTTGATGGCCTTGCCTTCGACCAGCACCGGCTCGAATGCCTGAATGCCTAGACGGTGAAGCGTGGGCGCGCGGTTCAAGAGCACGGGATGTTCGCGTATGACCTCTTCGAGGATGTCCCATACGACGGGTTCCTGGTGCTCGACCATCTCTTTGGCCTGTTTTATGGTCGCGGCATACTGCTTCTTTTCGAGCAGGTTGTAGATGAACGGCTTGAAGAGTTCCAGGGCCATCTTCTTGGGCAGCCCGCACTGGTGCAATTTCAGGTCGGGTCCGACGACGATCACAGAGCGGCCCGAATAGTCCACGCGCTTGCCGAGCAGATTCTGACGGAAGCGCCCCTGTTTGCCTTTCAGGGTGTCTGAAAGCGACTTGAGCGGGCGGTTGTTAGCGCCCCTCAGCACGCGCCCGCGGCGGCCGTTATCGAATAGAGCATCGACGGCTTCCTGGAGCATGCGCTTCTCATTACGCACGATCACTTCGGGGGCCTTGAGTTCTATGAGCTTCGACAATCGGTTGTTGCGATTGATGACGCGGCGATAGAGGTCGTTGAGATCGCTTGTGGCGAAGCGTCCGCCGTCGAGCGGGACGAGCGGTCTAAGCTCAGGCGGGATGACCGGTATCACATCGAGTATCATCCATTTGGGGCGATTGCCCGAACGTCGAAATGCGTCGACCACTTTCAGTCGTTTCGAGAATTTGAGTTTCTTCTGCTGCGAAGTCTCTTCTTTCATTCTGATGCGCATTTCGGCGGCCAGTTCGTCCACGTCGACCCTGTGGAGCAACTCCTTGATGGCTTCGGCCCCCATCTTGGCGGTGAAACGGCCCGGATACTCCTGCGCCAACTGGCGGAATCGTTCATCTGTGATCAACTCTTTTTCCTTGATCTCGGGCACCTCGCCGGGGTCTATCACTATGTAGGATTCGAAATAGAGCACCTTTTCAAGCTCGCGCAAAGGGATGTCGAGCAGGTGGCCTATGCGCGAAGGAAGCCCCTTGAAGAACCATACGTGCGAGCAGGGCGAAGCGAGTTTTATATGGCCGAGCCTCTCGCGCCGCACTTTCGATTGAGTGACTTCCACGCCGCATTTATCGCAGACCACTCCGCGATGTTTCATTCTCTTATACTTGCCGCAGAGGCACTCCCAGTCGGTCACAGGCCCGAATATCTTGGCGCAGAAGAGTCCTTCGCGTTCGGGTTTGAAAGTTCTGTAATTGATGGTTTCAGGTTTCGTCACTTCGCCGTGCGACCATGAAAGAATCTTTTCGGGCGAAGCCAGACTTATTCTTATCGCTTCGAAATCAGGAGCCAAGTTAGTTCTCTCTTGATGTGTCCTAAACATTTTCCCTCCGTCATTTCGTTTCAGGTAAAGGCAAAAGTAAAACAGACGCGGAGACGCGGCGAGTGGGCGACGCGGAGACTCTTTCCCCGTGTCCCCGTGTCTCCGCTTACCTTCCAGTAAGAGACTATTCAACCATTTCTGCTTCTTCCTCTTCGCTGCGGCGCATCAATTCAACGTCGAGGCAGAGCGATTGAAGCTCGCGTATCAGGACGTTGAACGATTCGGGCACGCCGGGGTCGAAATCGGCCTCGCCTTTTACGATGGCCTCGTATATCTTGGACCGGCCCGCAACGTCGTCGGATTTCGCGGTCAGCAACTCTTGAAGTATGTGGGCCGCGCCGTAAGCTTCGAGCGCCCATACTTCCATTTCGCCGAACCTCTGACCGCCGAACTGCGCCTTGCCGCCCAGCGGTTGTTGTGTGATGAGCGAGTACGGCCCTATCGACCGCGCGTGTATCTTGTCGTCTACAAGGTGCGACAGCTTCATCATGTATATGTAGCCTACCGTCACCTTCTGCTCGAACGGGTCTCCGGTCATCCCATCGTAGAGGATGGTTTTGCCGGCGGTGGGCAGCCCTGCGTATTCGAGAAGGCGCTTGATGTCCTGTTCGTGAGCGCCGTCAAATACCGGAGAAGCGAAAGGTATCCCATCGACGAGTGTGCTCGCGTGCTCGACTATGTGCTCATCCCCCATCCCGTCGAACCTCTCCTGAGCTTCGGGTGACGGGAAGATATGGCTATAGACTTTGCGTATCGACGCGCCCGCATTTTCGGTCGAGAGAAGTTCTCCGATCTGCTGGCTTATGACCTTCGAGGCCCATCCGAGGTGGGTCTCAAGTATCTGGCCCACGTTCATTCGCGAAGGGACGCCGAGCGGGTTGAGGACTATTTCGACGGGCGTGCCGTCGGGCAGATAGGGCATGTCTTCTTCGGGCAGTATGCGCGCTATGACGCCTTTGTTGCCGTGGCGGCCCGCCATCTTGTCGCCGACCGAGAGCTTGCGCTTCATGGCCACGAATACCTTGACCATCTTTATGACGCCGGGCGGGAGCTCATCACCCTTCTTGAGCTTCTCGATGTTTTCCTGATGTATCTGTTTTTGAACGCTGATCTGCCGCTCTGTGCGCCGCTCGATTTCATTGATTTCGACTTGCATGTCCACGCGCGAGCTTGTGACCTCTATGCGGCGCAATGCGCCGATTTCAAGCCCTTCGAGGTCACTGCGTTCGAGCTTCGTCCCTTTGGCTAACAGCTTCTTGTTTTTGTATGAGAGGTCGTCGGAGAGCCGCTGGCCTTCGAGCATCTCGTAGATTCGCTTGTTGCGCTCGTCTTCGAGTATTCGTATTTCGTCGTTGAGGTTCTTGACTAGCTTCTCCTCTTCGGCCTGTTCTATGGCAAGCGAACGCTCGTCTTTCTCAGCGCCCTTTCGGGTGAAGACCTTCACGTCGACTACCGTGCCGTCGATTCCGGGAGGGCAGGTGAGGCTTGCGTCTCGAACATCGCCCGCCTTCTCGCCGAATATGGCGCGAAGCAGTTTCTCTTCTGCGGTCAACTGGGTTTCGCCCTTGGGCGTGACTTTGCCGACGAGAATCGAGCCTGGCTTCACGCTCGCGCCTATGCGGATTATTCCCGAATCGTCCAGATCCCGCAGGGCCGATTCCGAGACGTTCGGTATGTCGCGCGTTATCTCTTCGGGACCGAGTTTGGTGTCGCGCGCTTCGACCTCAAGCTCTTCGATATGTATCGAAGTGAAAGAATCTTCTCGGACCAGTTTCTCAGAGACCAGGATGGCATCTTCGAAGTTATAGCCTCGCCAGGGCATGAAAGCCACGAGCACGTTGCGCCCGAGGGCGAGTTCGCCTCCTTGCGTGCATGGGCCGTCGGCTATCACATCGCCTTTCTTTACCACGTGCCCTTCATGCACTATGGGCTTCTGATTTATGCAGGTGTTCTGGTTCGAGCGCTTGAATTTCGTGAGCGCGTATATGTCGGCGTTGATCTCGCGCGAGGTTGTCCCTCCTGCGATGCCGTGTTCGGCGCGTATGATTATGCGCTCGGAATCTACGGAATCCACGACCCCGTCGCGGCGGGCGATCACGACGGCTCCCGAATCCTGGGCCGTGACCTTCTCCATTCCCGTCCCGACGAGCGGCGCTTCGGCACGCAGGAGAGGCACGGACTGGCGTTGCATGTTAGACCCCATCAGCGCGCGGTTCGCGTCGTCGTTTTCGAGGAAGGGAATCAGGGAGGCTGCGACCGATACCAACTGCTTGGGGCTGACATCGAGAAACTCTATCTCCTCGCGGTCGACGAAGTAAGGTTCGCCAGTCTTTCGCGCGGCGGTGCGCTCCTGAAGGATGCGGCCGTTTTTATCGACCTCGACCGTCGCCTGGCCTATCGTATACAGGTCTTCCTCCCAGGCCGAAAGGTAGAAGGGAAAAGGTTCATATTCGGCGGACTGCCCGCCTTCGGGGATTTTCTTGTTTGCGCGGTCGACCTGATCCTTCGGCAGGTGATCGCCCACGTTGAATTCCGTATCTCCGACCAAGGTTATGCGCACGTAATCTATCACGCGGCCGTTTTCGACTTTTCGATAAGGCGATTCGATGAAGCCGAACTCGTTTATGCGGGCAAAACACGACAGGCTCGATATCAATCCGATGTTCGGCCCTTCAGGCGTCTCTATAGGACAGATTCGCCCGTAGTGAGTCGGGTGAACGTCGCGCACCTCGAACCCTGCGCGCTCGCGCGAAAGCCCTCCCGGTCCGAGGGCCGAAAGCCTTCGCTTGTGCGTGATTTCAGAGAGCGGGTTGGTCTGGTCCATGAACTGCGATAACTGGGACGAGCCGAAGAACTCACGGACAGCGGCCGTTACGGGCTTTGCGTTTATGAGATCGCGCGGCATGGCTGTCTGCATCTCCTGATGTATCGACATCTTCTCTTTTATGGCGCGTTCCATGCGGACAAGGCCGATGCGGAACTGGTTTTCGAGCAACTCGCCGACGGCCCGCACTCTGCGATTGCCGAGATGATCTATATCATCGGATTCGCCTATGCCTTTTCGCATCTTGAGCAGGTAAGCTATCACGTCCATAAAATCGCCGGGCGAGAGCGTCTGCTGCTCTATGCGGTCGCGTTCGGCTTTGCCGAGTTTGATGTTGAATTTCAGGCGTCCCACGCGCGAGAAATCGAATTTGCGCTCGTCAAAGAACATGCCGCGAAACAGGTTCCAGGCGGTGAGAATAGTCGGCGGGTCGCCCGGACGCATTTTGCGATAGATTTCGAGTATCGCATCGCGCGGCGTCTTCACGCTGTCTTTCTTGAGCGTCTGGCTTGTGACGGTTCCCGCATCATCGCGTTCGGGGAAGAAGAGTTCGATCTCCGCAACGCCCGATTCCAGTATCTGCTGCCACTCTTTTTCGCCGAGTTCTGTGTTTGTTTCCAGCACCTCGCCCGTTTCGGTGTTGATTACGTCGTCGGCGAGGAAAGCGCCTTCGATCTCTTGCGGGTCCACGACGACCGATTTGACTTTGGCCTTCACGAGCGCATCTATATCGCGGCGGGTGAGCTTTTTGGCCCCTGATCCCCCGCGCACTATAACTTCCCCCGAACGGTCTTCTGCGGACTGGGCCAGGTGAAGGCCGGCGAGTCCCGGACCCGGCCCGAAGTGCAAAAGCCCGTCTCTTATCTCGGCCTTTTCGATCGAGTAAAAGAGGCGAATGATTTCGGCGTCTGAGAAGCTTGCGTGTTTGATCTCATCTTCAAGCTGCGAATCCGAGCCTATGCGCTCCATATCTATCTTGTTCATAAGACCCAGCGCGCGAAGGAATATCGTGCCGTAGAACTTGCGCTTGCGGTCTATGCGCACGTAGAGCAGGTTCTTCGTATCGTATTCGAACTCGACCCATGAGCCGCGATATGGAATGACCTTGGCCAGGAAGTACGTGTTGTTGTTCGCCCGCTCGAAGAAGACGCCCGGCGAGCGATGGAGCTGGCTGACGATCACGCGCTCGGTCCCGTTGATGATGAAAGTGCCGTTGTTGGTCATCAGCGGTATCTCGCCGAAGAAGACCTCTTCCTCTTTGATGTCGCGTATGGATTTCTGTCCCGTGTCTTCATCGGTGTCCCATACGGTCAGGCGAATCTTCACCTTGAGCGGCACGGCATAGGTCATGGATTTTTCCTGACACTCTTTTTCCGAGTGCTTGTGTTGAAGAGTGACGGGTTCGCCGCAGTTGTCGCAGAGGACCGGCGAAACGGTGTTGACCGTGCCGCATTGCGAGCAGATAACGTCTTCTGCCGCATAAGGGTTGACGCGCAGTATCTGGCCGCACGAACGGCAATTGGTCCTCAGATGATAGAGGCCTTCGATCTGGCCGCATTTGCACTGCCAGTTGCCTATCGAGTATTCGACGAATTCGAGCTGCGAGGTCTCGCGAAAATCGCTTATCGGAAAGACGGAGCGGAAGACGGCCTGTAGGCCGATGTTCTCGCGTTCAGCGGGCAACAGGTCCATCTGAAGGAAGCGATTATAAGATTGCCGCTGGACCTCTATAAGGTTCGGAATTCGTATCGCCGTCTTGATTCTGGAAAAATCGTATCGCTCACGGCTGGTGCCGGTGTTTATTTGTCTCGACATAATCTGCTACCTTTCTAGTACACAAAAGTACACAAAAGTTCCTGCTTCATCGTCTCCGGCTTGCTCAATCTCGAAAGACTGAGTAGTGGTCAGAAACTCCACAGGCGTTAGGCCGATGTAGCCACTTCCGGCCAGAAGGCTTATTCCTTCCATTTCCAAATTCTTCGCTGCATTGTAGTCCCTATCATGCGTAGTATGGCAGTTCGGGCATGTCCAGATTCTATCTGACAAATCCAATTCCTCATTGATATGCAAGCAGATGTGACAACGCTTGCTTGATGGAAAGAACCTGTCTACTTTCTGGATGATGTTTGAGAACTCTTCTGCCTTGTATGAGAGTTGTTCTACAGCTATCCCTATCCCTGCATTTGCAAACGACTTGGCCAACCAGGTTCTCATCAATCCTTTCAAACACAAATCCTCTATGCAGATTATGCGGAAAGTCTTGATGATCCCTGTTGTCCGCTTATGCAGGAAGTCCCTTCTCTGATTTGCCACTTTCTCAGACGCACGAGCCACTCTCTTCTTCCACTTCTGATAGTTCTTACTATGCTTCACCTTTCGAGCCAGTCCTCGTTGTAGTAACCTCAGCTTCCTCTCCTGCCGGCGAAAGTGATCTTGGGTTTCGATCACTTCCCCATTAGAGAGAGTAGCAAACCTCGTCAGCCCGAAATCTATTCCTGTAGATAAGAAGGGATGTATGATTGCTTCTGGTTTGGGAACCTCTACGACTACTATCAAATACCACTTTCCGGCTTTCTCTTTGACACGACCTGTTATGACACGGCCCTTGAAGCGGAGAGGTTCAGCCATATCGACTGCTCCGAGTTTCGGTATGATGACAGTATTTCCTTCTACTCGGAACTTGTCATTATGAATCACGAAACTGCCGATGGCTTTTCTGCGACTTCTAAACCCAGGAAACCTGACTTTGGATTTGGGATGCTTCTGTTTGGTCTTGTAGTAGGTATTGATAGCCTGACGACAATCAGAGATGGCCCCTTCAGCAGCACACTTTGTAACATCTGATATGAAAGGGTATAGGATGTATTTGAGGGCATTGAAGGCTATTTTGGCTTTCTTCCAATCGAAT
>JAKEHD010000026.1 GCA_022615215.1 Blastocatellia bacterium | reverse complement strand
GAGATTTGATAATGAAGCGCAGGCTTCACACTATCAATTAAAAGGGGAGGGGATCAAAATGCAAGCAGAATCGGGCTGTTTTCAACTAGCACAAGTCGTGATTTCTTTTTTAAAAAACTTCTTTCTTAAAAGATTTCTTTCTAAGGGTGCGCAGGCAGCCGCGCCCGCACCTTGAAACAGGCGTTTGACCTCCTCTGCTTCGTTCACACCTGTTCGCAATGATACGACGATATACGCGAGTAAAGAAAGGAAGAGGGCGGGAAATACTTCATGAATCTGCTTGCCGCCCGGCGCGTACTCCCACAGCAAAAGCGTCGCCGTGCCCGCCGCAAAAGATGCAATCACGGCCGGGCCGCTCCCGCGACGCCAGTACAGACCCATGATGACTGAAAGCAGGTGGACCATCCAGTATTCCCGCAGGTTGGCTATCAATCCGCTCATACATCTCTCCACGACGCAGGGTCAGCTATCAGCTATCAGCCGTCAGCTATCATCTGTCAATACTTATGACGGCCTTTACTTATCATGCGTTAAGTAGGTTGCAAAAAGTTCTTCGACCGATGAACGTCACCCCTTTCGCTAAACAGAGAATCGGCCCCGCCTTTTGCAAAGAGTTTGTAATCGCTCTCGATCTGCGACGACCTCAATAAATGTATTCATTCATAAATGTATTCATTCTGCGCGCGCAAATCATCGCCGCGCCACTAATGACTGTATTCATTGCGGTTTTCTCGAAAAATAAATTCCTGCCCGTCATGGAAATCTTTTTGTCCGCGAAAAACATCCATACCTTTGAGTCATCCTTGACTCACCCCCCTTTAAGGAGGGGCGTTCTCAAGCAAGCATAAAGGAGAATCGCAATGAAAAAATACCTTGCCAGCGCGCTGGCGATTATCACTATCGGGATGCTGGCGATGCCTTTGATGGGAGCATCATTTCAGACGTTGCCCGTGCCCGCGAGAACCCGCATACTCATCCAACTCGATACGGGGATCAGCAGTAAGACCAATCGAGCCGGCGACCGCTTCACCGCTACGGTCATCTCTCCGCTCGAATACGAGGGGGCGACCGTGCGCGGTCACATATCGCAATTGAAAGAGTCGGGGAAGATCAAAGGCAAGACTGAAATGACTCTGGAGTTCGACACGATAGAACTCAGAAACGGAAGCGCCGCGCCGCTCAACGCGGAACTTCTCGAAGTGCGCCGGTCGGAATCCGTGAAGGTGGTCGACGAAGAGGGCCGCATAGAGACGGGCAGTCGCGGAGAGCAATCGATCAAGCGCGGCGCTATAGGGGCTGCGATAGGCGGCGTGCTCGGAGGATTGATCGGCGGCGGCAAAGGTGCCCTCATAGGCATACTTATAGGCGGCGGCGCGGGCGCAGGCTCGCTCATAATCGATGGCGAAAAAGAGTTGAGGCTCGAATCGGGGACCGAGATGGAGATTCGCGCGCTCAAGGCTTCCGCTTCCGAAGAGGAACGGTTCCGCCCCACGCGCAATCTGATTATGGACGTGCAGCACGCTCTCAACGAACAGGGCTATGAAGCAGGCCCGGTAGACGGCCTCGTAGGCCCTCAGACCCGCAGTGCGCTCGCCCGCTTTCAGCGCGATAACGGTCTGCCTGAAACGGGGCGCATAGACCGTGAAACCGCCCGGAAGCTCGGCCTCGATAACTGAAGCCCTTCGTCAGGTCAACAGGCAAGAGACCCGAGACGGCCCGCTTTCATGCATCGGCCGCCTTCGGTCTCCTGTGCTCTGAATGGAATCCTGCCTATCTCATTCACATCCCCGCCGAACCATGTATAAAGGCCGCCACGCCGATTCGCGGCCGGAAAAAATCATGATTAATAAATTATTCGCCCCGGAAAATGCGTCTATAGTTAATGGGCGGACAGATAATCGCGAAGGGCAGGCGGATTGAAAGTAAGGATGAAGGCGGAAGGATGAAGGATGAATCGACATACTCACAATTATTTTCATCCTTCATCCTTCATCCTTCATCCTTCCGAACGCCCCGGCGAGGCAGCCATCTACAACCAGAAAAGGAGAATTAATGATGGACGGCAAAGGAAATTTGAAATTCGATTTTTTCGATGTTTACGGCGACAGACTTGACGACAGGGTCGATGTTTCGCTCAAGCACAGGGAGTTGAGCCACTCGACGCATGAGAAAAACTTTTCCGGGAAAAAGGTGCTACAGGTCAATGACCTCATCAGCACGCACGGCGGCACCTATCAAGTAACCATCTTTCCAATGCGGCATCGCCCGGTGAGCCGGTTCATACAAGTGCCGGAAGGCAAAACCGCGCGGCACTCTTTCCGATTGCCCGTCGATGCTGACCGCGTAGAGCGCGTGGAGTTCCCCGAGTACGATTCTCTCTCTGATGATCTCAAACGGGTTTTGAGCGATTCTTCGAGCGTGGAAGGCTTCGAAGGTAATACGGGCGAGGTTATTTATAAGGCTCTGGACGATCATCGCAAGGCGGGACTGTTGAACGTCTTCACGAAGATGAAGACGACCAGGTTCCCGAACGACCGCAACGCTTTTTCTTATGTCACGTCGTTTACACGGCTTCGCGCGCAGAGATTCTTTGCCAGGGTGCAAAAAGAGTTGCGCGACGAGGTGAAAAACAGCCTCGCCTCGGACCTCTTCCACGAAGTATCGGGAGCGCTGCACACGCCGCCGCCGGGCTTTTCATCGGCCGGCAGTTTCAAGACAAAAGAAAGATACGGCAACCTCCAACTCTCTTTTTTCAGCAACCCCGAAACCCTTGAGTTCATGATCGATGCCGATATAGACGACTCTCAGGGAATAGAGCACATCTTCCAGGTACTCAGGCCCATCTTTACGGGTAAAAACACACACCCTTACGACGTGCATGAAATCCTGCTGGGGTTTCAGAACATAGACCCCGGATACAGGCTCTTCGTTTGAGTCAGCCATCAGCTATCAGCTATCAGCTATCAGACTATAAACTGAAGACTGATGGCTGAAGACTGACGGCTGATAGCTGAACATGGACAAGCAGGAGCGACGGCTCTATAGTACCCCTTTCGGCCGGTGATTCGGTCGTCACACGAGACGGGAAGAGCCATAATGAAACCTTATATCCTGGGCGTTGATCTCGGAGGGACGAAAGTGAGCGCGGCTGCGTTCGCCGGCGATGGTCGCATAATCGGCCGCGCCCGCGCGAAGACCAGAGCCTGGCGCGGCGATGAAGAGGTATTCGAGACCATCGCGCGCGTCGCGCGAAAAGCGGCCGAGCGAGCCGACATAGATGTGTCTGAACTTGCTGCGCTCGGCATAGGCGCTCCCGGCCCGCTCGATTGGGAGACCGGTTATGTGATAGAGGCCGTAAACGTGGGCTTCAAGAATTTCCCCCTCGGTCCCCGCCTGGCAGAAAGGTTCGGCTGTCCCATCATAGTCGACAACGATGTGAACGCGGGCACATACGGCGAGTTCAAAGCCGGAGCGGCGCGCGGCGCAAGCTCGGCGCTCGGCGTCTTCATAGGCACAGGAATAGGGGGAGGAATAATAATCGATGGGGCGCTCCATCATGGCTTCAGCAAGAATGGCGGCGAGATCGGCCACACAATCATTCAGGCAGGAGGCCCGCGCTGCGGCTGCGGCAATAGGGGTTGCCTTGAGGCGCTCGCAGGCCGCACGGCCCTGACGCGCGATATAAGAAAGGCCGTCAAGCGCGGCCACTCGTGCGCGGTCGCGCGCCTTGCGGCCCGGCCCGGCAATATAAACAGCCGCGCCCTCAAAAAGGCTTACGACGCGGGCGATGATCTTATAGAGAAGATCATACACCGCGCAGCCCATTACATAGGCATAGGTATAGGCAGCGCGGCCAATCTGCTGGGGCCTGAGATAGTAGTGCTCGGCGGCGGAGTGATCGAAGCTTTTGGAGATGATATGGTCGAGCGTATAGACCGCTCGGCTCGCCGTGTGGCTTTCGACATAGTGGCCACGCAGTTGAAGATAGTCCGGGCCGAACTCGGCGACGACGCCGGCATGATCGGGGCCGCGCTTCTTGCCAGAGAAGCCCTCGACCGCCGCCACACGCAAAAGTCTTGAAGCAGATTCAGCGGTCAGAAAAGCGTGGTCTCGGAGATTTCCAACGCGCAAGCCTTCAGCTATAGATTTCAAGAAAATGTTTTTGTGTAGGGGCGCACCTGTGTGTGCGCCCTAACTGGGGCAGACACACATAAAGATTTCTTTCTTCGGTCTGCCCCTACGATTCCAAAATCTTTTTCTTAAGGTCTATAGAAGCCTTCGACTCGGCGAGTATTCGCTCAGGCGGGCGGCGCATGTCCCATACTATGCGGAAGACCGACATCGCTCGCAGCGCGTAATAGGTGAAATCTATCTCCCACCAGTAGAAGCCCTGATTGACAGACGACATGTAATGATGGTGATTGTTGTGCCAGCCCTCGCCTCCTGTCCACAGGGCTATCCAGAAATTATTGCGGCTGTCGTCTGTGGTCTCGTACCTGCGACTGCCCCAGAGGTGGGCCAGCGAATTGACCGAAAACGTCCCGTGATAGAGCAGCACAGTGCTGACGAAGAAGCCCCAGACCAGCCATTGCCATCCGCCCAGAAGGAAACATAGCACCGCAAGCGTGATGCCCGGAACCATGTGATATTTGTTCAGCCATCTGATCTCCCCGTAGCGCGCGAAGTCTTTTATGGCGTCCCAGTCCGTCGGGTCGTATTTGGTGCTGACTATCCATCCGACGTGCGACCACCAGAACCCGTTCTGCACGGGCGAGTGCGGATCGCCTTCCTGATCTGTGTATTTATGATGTCTGCGATGGTGAGCGGCCCACCAGAGCGGGCCTTTCTGCACGGCCAAAGTGCCGAGCAGGGCCAGTATGAACTGAAAGGCCCGGCTGGTCTTGTATGTGCGATGCGAAAAATAACGATGATACCCGGCCGTCAATCCGAACATACGCAAACCGTACAGCCCTATGCAGAGCAGCACTGCCGGGAGGCTTATTCCCACGAATACGATTGCGAAACATGCGACATGCATAAGGACGAAAGGAATCACTTTGGGCGAAATCCCATCTTCATTTTCAACGTAAGCCGATTCCGTTTTTACATCTTCGATTGGTGTTGCGGGAACGCCTTGAGTGAATGTGGCTGGTGGTAGGGTCTTTATCTCTAACATCATTTCTCCAAAAAAATTGATAATCCTGACCTGACTTCCAGACTAACTTGGAAAGCGGAGAAAAGACAATAACTCTGCCCGGCCGAAAAGCGGAAAATACAAAACTTTTACATTCTCTCAGTGGTTAGTGATTCGTTGTCAGTGGTCATAAGGATTTCTTTCTTACGGGGTCGGTGGTCGGAAGATCAACCACAGATTACACAGATAGCCGAAGAGTTTATCTGAGAAATCTGTGGTCAAGAAGCGCTACGGACGACGGACGACGGACAAATCACGCATACAACTGGCCCGTTAAAAGCGGATTGCCTTATAATCACGCATCACGCAGGATGTTTTATAATCCGAGTTCGGTGCTCTTATGACAAAGTCTTATGTGATAAAGCGCGACGTGCCGCGCAGGTTCCTCGTCAACTACAAAGAAGACCTCAACGAGGAGCAATACCGAATAGTGACTGCGGGCGCAGGGCCTATACTCGTCGTTGCGGGTGCGGGCTCGGGTAAGACGCGCACCGTCACTTATCGCGTGGCGCGATTGATAGAATACGGGATAGCGCCCGCGCGTATACTGCTTGTGACCTTCACAAACAAGGCCGCCCGCGAGATGCTCCACCGGGTCGAGGGCCTCGTGCAATCAGACGTCAGAAGGGTATGGGGCGGGACGTTTCATTCGATAGCCAACCGCATACTGCGCCGCCACGCGCAGTCGATAGACTACGAGCCGAACTTCACGATACTCGATACCGAAGACACCAAAGACATGATCGAATCCTCCATCCAGGAAGCGGGCATAGACCACAAAGCAAGGCGCTTTCCGAAAGCCGAAGTCGTAAGCGGCATCGTAAGCTTCGCAAACAACCGCGACATGCCTATACGCGATTGCCTGGTCAGGAACTATCCGCACTTCGAGCCGCTCGCCACACAGATAGAGCGCGTCGACCGCATATATCAGGCCCGTAAGCTCGAACGAAACGCGATGGATTATGACGACCTGCTGTTGAACTGGAAGCGGCTGCTGGTGGAAAAGCCTGAAATCCTCGAACACTGGGCCGAACAGTTCGAGCACATTCTCGTCGATGAGTATCAGGACACGAACAAGGTTCAGGCGGAGATAGTCGATCTGTTAGCATCGCGCCACCGCAACATCATGGTAGTGGGCGACGATGCGCAGGCGATATTCGGCTGGCGCGGGGCGCATTTCGAAAACATATACACCTTCAAGGAACGCTACCCCGATGCGCAGGAATATCATCTTGAAACCAACTATCGCTCGCGCCCTGAAATAGTCATGCTGGCCAACGCCTCTATCAGCAACAACCGCCGTCAGTTCCCTAAAAATCTGCGAGCCGTCCGCCAGGCGTCCTCCAATTCGCCCGCGCTCATCCCTCTTCGCGACACCGACCAGCAGGCCGCTTTCGTCGCGGGCCGCATACTCGAACTGCGCGAAGAGGGCGTCGATCTGTCAGATATAGCCGTGATGTATCGCAGTCACTGGCATGCGATGGAACTTCAATTGGAACTCGTGCGGCGCGACATCCCTTACGTGGTCCGGTCGGGCGTGAGGTTTTTCGAGCAGGCGCATATCAAGGATGTGGTCTCTTATCTGAGATTGATCGTGAACCCTCACGACGAACTTGCGTGGAAGCGCGTGCTCAAGCTCATACCGAAAGTCGGCAACGCAACGGCGAATCGGATATGGGAGCGCATAGCTTTCGCGAGCGAGCCGCTCGCTCTCATACGCCGCGCGGATTTCGATGCGCGTCCGCGCGGCGCTCACGAGTGGCAGGAGTTCATACGACTCATCGAGCAACTCATAAGCCCGGCGCACGTCGACCGTCCGGCCGCGCAGATCGCTCTCATACTTTCGAGCGGATACGAGGAGCACCTGGAAAATACTTATGAGAACTCGGACCTGCGCGCTGAGGATCTGCGCCAGTTGTCGAACTACGCCGCGCGGTTCGATTCCACCGAAGAGTTCCTCTCCGAACTCGCTCTGATAAACACCGAACGATTCGGCGCGCCGCAGGGCACGACGGGCGAGGACGTTGTAATGGGCGGTGATGAGGACGAAAAGCTCGTGCTCAGTTCCATACACCAGGGCAAAGGTCTCGAATGGCGCGTGGTCTTTTTGATATGGGCGGCGGACGGGAAGATTCCTTCGGGGCGCAGCCTCAGAGACCCGGAAGGCGAAGAAGAAGAGCGCCGATTGTTTTATGTTGCCATCACGCGCGCAAAAGATGAGCTGTACCTTTGCTATCCGCTGGTCGTTACAGACTGGTCCCGCCAGACCGTCATTCAAAAACCCTCACGGTTCATCACCGAAGTCCCGCGCGAGCTTGTAGAAGAGTGGTCGGTCGAAGAAGAATCGCTCGAAGCCGGGCCTGACGATAAACCTAAACTCATCAATTGAGACCCATTGCAACCCGCCTGTGTGCAATCGAATCACAATGCAGTGATTAATCATAAACACGCCGCCCGTTTTAATGTGGAACCCGTAGCGCCGGGCGGCGTTCGAATGTACTAAATCAGATTCCTGTTGCTCTAATAAGGCAGAGGGGGAGATAAAACGAAGGAGGAGCAGACGGCCGGACGAAGACCGTTTCCGCAAGCAGATGGCAAAGATGATAGAACAAGTGAAAGAAGTTTGTAAAAGCACATGGGAATGCAAAGAGTGTCACCGCGCTGTAGCCGCTGAAGAGACTGTAGCTTTTCATCTCGTAGACCAGGTTCTCTACGGATGGTGCGAGTCCTGTTTCAACCGGCGCGCGAAACCCGGCAGCGCAGAGATAGCCGCTTGATGTGAAGGTTTTAATTGGAGCGAGCGGTGCCTTGACTGACACTGAATACAGGCTGTAGCCTACCTGCTTAGAGTCAATCAGGAGGCCGCGTGGAAACAGCCAGGGGAAAGACCCGCGAAGAAATAATCACAAAGCTCGCCGACCGCATAGACAGCTACAAAAAGTATAATCGACCGCACTCGCGCCTGACGGCCGAACTGGCGGCGCG
>JAKEHD010000212.1 GCA_022615215.1 Blastocatellia bacterium | reverse complement strand
TTCCTGCTTTCGGATGGGTTCCTGCTTTCGGATGGGTTCCTGCTTTCGGATGTGAGCGTGTGGCCTGACGGGTTCCTGCTTGCCGACACTTATGTATTGGCAAACATTCTGCAAGAGGTGGGAGGCGATTATGTAGCCTTGCAGAATGCATTCCAATCGGCGGTGAGCGGCACGGCTTTCTATGCGGACGGAACTATAAGTTCGACGGGCAGCCCGCATGGCGGGCCGGTCTTCTCGCAGGCGGCGATGTCGATATGGGGAAGCGCTGTGGTCGATCCCCTTTCGATCCCGACATCTACGTCAGGCACGGTCGCCGTCATTTCAAACAATGAGAACGCGCCGATCACAGGGTTGAGCTTCATTACGAATGCAAGCCCTTATTATCCGAGATCGGCTATCAGCCCTTAGCCCTCAGCTACAGACGACAGACGACAAAGCGGAAACTGAAGACTGACGGCTGATGGCTGAAGACTGATGGCTGAGGGCTGACCGGGCTGCGCCATAAAGATTTCTCTCTCGATCTCGATTTCTCAATCCCCGCTGAACGCAAAGGGCCAGGAGCGCAAGCGTTCCGAAAATAAGGGAGTAAACAAGGCACCGGATGGCGAAGAAGACGATCACGAAACTGGTTATGTGGCTGGTGGTTCTGGCCGGGACCGCGATAGTTCTGAAATCGGTGACGGGTCTTGTTCCGTCGAAGCTGGGATTTCCGTTTCTGCTGCTCATAGCCTTTACTCTTGCCGCCAGTTCGCGGATCAACATCAAGATACCGAAATTCAAATCGAATGTTTCGATCTCCGACATATTCGTCTTTCTAGCGATGCTCCTGTTCGGATGGGAAGCGGCGGTGATTCTCGGCTTGATCGAGACGACATTCTCATCGCTGCGCATAGCCAGAAAACCGCTGATAATCGCCTTCAACTCGGCCGCCTTCGTCTGCTCGACCACGCTCTCGGCGATGGCGGTTCAGGCAGGCTATGGTCCCGTCGATCAGTTGATTGCGAAGGGCGATCTTGAGACGATCTTCCTTGCGACGAGCGCTATGGCCCTCGTGCAGTTCATCGCCAATTCCGGCATCGTCGCCACCGTAGGAGCCTTGCGAGCCGGGCAGCTCGTATGGGCCACCTGGCGTCAACACTATGTCTGGACCTGGGTGAGCTATTCGGCCGGAGCGGCGGCCGCAACCCTGATCGCCCTTCTCACTTCTACGGCCGGGTTCTACTCGTTCTTCGCCCTCGCGCCGATAATATGGATCGTTTATCTCACATACTCGACTTATCTCAAAAATCGCGAATCCGCCATCACTCAGGCCGAACAGTCGGCGCGTCACCTGGTCGAACTCAAAGAGAGCGAGGAGCGGTTTCACAGCGCATTCGATTACGCGCCCATAGGCATGGCGCTCGTGGGGGTAGACGGAAAATGGCTTCAGGTGAACAAGTCGCTCGGCGAGATCGTCGGGTATTCAGAAGAAGAATTGATCGGAACCCGGTTTCAGGCCATCACACACCCGGAGGATCTCGACCCTTTCCTTCACGAAGTCGTCAAGGTGATCGAGGGCCAGGCGCAGACGAGCCAGATAGAGAAATGATACATACATAAGGACGGGCAGGAGATATGGGCGCTTGTGAGCATTTCGCTGATTCAGGGAACCGAAAAGAATACTTTCTCAGCCGGGCCGCGCGCGCTCATACTTCAGATTCAGAACATAAGCGACCGCAAGCGAACCGAGCAGCAGTTGATCTACGAGGCATTTCACGATCCGCTCACAGGGCTTCCGAATCGCGCCTGGTTCCTTGAGCAACTCGGAATCGCTCTCTCGCGCGCGAGTCGCCGAGAAAATATTCTTTATCCCGGCAACCGGTTTGCCGTTCTGTTTCTGGACCTCGACCGCTTCAAGGTGATCAATGACAGCCTCGGCCACATGTACGGAGACCAGTTGCTCCAGGCCATAGCCCGCAGGCTCCGCCAGTGTCTCAGAACCGAAGACCTTGTCGCCCGTCTCGGCGGCGATGAGTTCACCGTGCTGCTTACGAACATCACGAGCGAATCGGACGCCGAGGCTGTGGCCGCGCGCATACAGAAACAGATTTCGCAGCCTTTCAAGCTCGGAGAATTCGACGCCTTCACTACCGTGAGCATAGGCATCGCGCTCTCCGACCAGGGTTATTCAAAATCCGAAGACCTTCTGCGCGACGCCGATACAGCCATGTACCAGGCCAAATTGGAAGGCAAGGCCCGC
The DNA here is from genome assembly GCA_022615215.1 of Blastocatellia bacterium. GTDB lineage: Bacteria > Acidobacteriota > Blastocatellia > UBA7656 > UBA7656 > JAKEHD01. The sequence goes on along the minus strand of JAKEHD010000212.1, from coordinate 2,292 downwards.
CACGTCATATTCGATCAAGGCATGCACACCCGCGCAGTCGATACGCTTCACATAGAAACCGATCTGCGGCGAGCCATCGAAAGAAAAGAGTTCTGCCTGCACTACCAGCCCATAGTGTCGCTCGACGCGGGCGAGTTGACGGGATTCGAGGCGCTCGCGCGCTGGCTGCACCCTGAGCGGGGGATGATCTCGCCGGCCGAGTTCATCCCTATAGCCGAAGAGACTGGTTTGATCGTTCCTCTCGGTCAGTGGGTTCTCAACGAAGCATGTCTTCAGATGCGCAAATGGAAGAGCCTCTACAGGGGCGCCTCAGACCTCTCGATAAGCGTGAACCTGTCGGGCAAGCAGTTTGCGCAGGCGAACTTGATCGAGCAGATCATATACTCGCTCAATCATTGGGTCCTCGACCCGCGAAACCTCAAGCTGGAGATTACGGAAAGCGTTTTGGTGGAAAACATCGAGACGGCCACAAATATGCTCGCGCGCCTGCGCTCGCTCGGCCTCGAAGTGAGCATAGACGATTTCGGGACAGGCTATTCCTCGCTCAGTTACCTGCACAGACTCCCCATCGATACTCTCAAGATAGACCGCTCGTTCGTCAGTCACATGGGCGGCAACGATGAGGACCAGGAGATCGTTCGAACGATAATCCTTCTCGCCCAAAACCTCGGAAAGAAGGTTATTGCCGAAGGCGTAGAGACCAGAGAGCAGGTCGAGAAGTTGCGCTCGCTCGGATGCCTCGTGGGTCAGGGCTTCTACTTCTCCAGGCCGGTCGACTCGGAAGCGGCAGGCCGTCTGATATTGAATCAGGGCCGATGGCAGAGCAGCGTTCTTTCCGCCCGCGAAGATGTATTCGAGCCGCTTGCCAGTATGCGAGCGATGTGAGCAGGCAAACGATCCTCTTTCTACCAATCTACAGCTATCAGCTATCAGCTATCAGCCATCAGCATTAATAGTTGACCACCAATCACCGACCACTACTGACGGCTGTCGGCTGACGGAAATTTTTACTGTAACCATCCCGGAGCGCGTGGTGTCTTATAAACAGGAGGCGAAATCGGGCCTTCGAAAGGATTGAGATGAAAAATATCAATTCAGACAGGAAGGAAACCGAAATGAAGAGATTCAACAAAATTCACGCGCTGATAATAGCGTCTATCATGGCTATCGCTGTGGTTATCCCCGTAGCTTTCGGACAGGCAACGGGCGGAAATGAAGGCGGCAAAAGACATAATCGCGCCGGAATGCGCGCTTTCGGCCGTGATCGCGGCGCAGGACTTTCAGGCCGCTTCATGAAGCAACTCAATCTGACCGACGATCAAAAAGCCCAACTCAAACAGATACACGAAAGCCATCGCGAGAGCACGCTTGCTTTGAGGAAGGAACTCAGAGCCAAGCGGCAGGAAGTTCGCCAGGCGACTCAGGGTGAATTCTTCGACGAGGCGACAGTGCAGCAAAAACTATCTGAAGCCGCGAGCATCGAAGCGAGGCTCATGGGCGAGCAGTTCAAAGTACGGCAGGAATCTCTCTCCGTGCTGACTGTGGAGCAGAAGACCCAACTCGACCAACTGCGCCAGGAGTTCAAATCCAAAATGGAAGAACGGCGCGCGAAGGGCGCGGGACGTAAAGCTCGCAGGTCTCAAAAATCTTCGTGAGACATAAATCAATTTAGAGGTCAGTGGTCAGTGGTCAGTGGTCCGTTGTTGCGGTAGCGCGAGACTTCGCTAAAGAAACAACGGACAACTGACCACGGACGAAGGACGAATTGAAAATTTTGATCGGGAGTGCTTCTGGCAACTCGGAATGAAAAGGACTCGGACCTCGAACTGGTCAGTCTCGCATGCGAAGGAGATGAATCCGCCTTCGAAGAGATCGTGCGCCGACACAGCCGCCGGGTCTTTCAGATAGCGAGTCGATTTTTCCGTCAACCCAGTCTCGCGGAAGAAGCGGCCCAGGAAGCATTCTTGAAAATTTATACACAGCTTTCGAGCTTCGAGGGCCGGGGCAGTTTCGAAGGCTGGCTGACGCGAATCACAACCAATACGTGCCTCAATATGCTACGCAACTCGAAAAGAAGACCCGAACTCCCGGTCGCTGACCTTACCGCAGAAGAGACCTTCTGGCTGGAGAACAGACTCGCCGAAGCTCGCGCTCCCGGCCATCAGTCGGTCGAAGACAGGGTAGTCGCGGCGGACCTGGCCGAAAGGGTACTTGAGACGCTATCGCCCGAAGACCGGCTGGTGCTGACCCTGATCGACGGAGACGATACGCCTGTAAAAGAGGTGGCCGAGA
>JAKEHD010000211.1 GCA_022615215.1 Blastocatellia bacterium | reverse complement strand
TCACGCATCACTCTTCACTTCGTAATCACTTCTTTCAAGAACTCCTGAACGCGCTCGTCTTTTTTGCTGCGCAGCCGCCGGATAACTTCCTTGCGCACCTCTGCCGACGGGTGCGTCCGGGCAATGTCGATCAGAAGCGGGATGACATCATCCGTCGAAGCGCGGCTCAATGAGCGCACGGCCTCGATTTGCACACGGGCATCAGACGAGTTGCTTTTGACTATATCGGCGAGCGATTGAATGCAGCGCGGGCACCCCATCCGGCCGAGGCGCGAAACGGCTTCTCTTCTAAGCTCAGGGTCCGCATCTCCTCGAATGACTTTGAGCAGAAAATCGGCCGCTTCCGAATCGGATTTTTCGGTCCTCGAAACGGCGCTGATTATATCGCGCCTGATCTTTCGATCGCTCACCGCGCGGTAGAGTCCTTCAAGTGTAGTCACCCTTCCCTCATCGCTGCTGCGGCGCAGGGCCGAAACCGCAAGGCTGCGAATCTCCGGGGTTTCCCTCTCGTTGCGCACCATATCGGCGAGCAGAGGAGTTGTGCCCGGCAATCGGCCCAGCCGGTGAATGGCGCTCTTTCTCGATCCGAGTTCCGGGTCGCTTTTGGCAATCTTGCTCAAAAAGCTGATCGCGCCGGGCTTGTTTTCATTCCTCGAAGCGGCGCTGATAATGGCCTGTTTCACTTCACGGTGAGTGACCGAGTTATAGAGATTTTCAAGGAGCGGTAAAGAGGCGGTCTCTCCGCTCCTGCCTATAGCGTAGGCGGCGCGCTCCCTCACTTTGATAATCTCGCGTTCGTCGCGCACGAGAGAGACCAGAAACTCCTGCTCTCCGCCCACGTAACCGAGCCAGTAAATTGCAGAGCTCCGCACCTTCACATCGGCAGAGTTTCCAATCAGGTCTTTGAGCATGGTCCCGACTCGCCGGTCGTCGTGCAAGCCGATTGCCAGCGTCGCGCGCTCCGTCAGTTTGCTGTCCGCATTCGACACGGCAAGAGCGCGCAGATACTCAAGGCTCTCTTCATTACCGGCGCGGCCCAGCCAATAGACCTGATAGCCGCTGTATTCGCGCTCGCGCTCAAGGTTGTATATCTCCATGCGAGTGAGCCGCCCGCCGCCCGGCTCCATCAGAAGGAAGACGGCCAGGTTGCGCGTCTCGACCCTCACTCCGTTCGATGTGCCTATCAGAACGCTGGTTCCGCCATAATCGCCGATGGTGCCGCTGAATTGATTGATGTTGAGATCGACGGCCACGCCGGGCCGGACATCGAACGAATAAGCGGCCCAGAAGGGTTCGGTTCGTGATTTCGAACGGGCTTGTCTTGTCGCCTCAGCCATTCTGGCTTTGAGTCCCTGCCCCTCTACGTTTATAAAACCTTGCTTCTGCGCCGATGCGGCTGCGCCGGATGAAGGATCGACCGAGGTCTTGGCCGCCGCCTTCGGAGGGATTACCGAATAATTCTGCGAGCAGGCCATGACTAAAACCGAGAGCAAGAATGAAACTGTTGATTTCATGAGAACACCTTCCTTTAAAAGTCCTTTGTCAAAAGAGACCTATTGTGACCCGACGCGCCCTGGGTTTTCCAGAAATGCGCGGATCGCCGCAAACGACTTGTTATCCGGCTGACCGATATCGGAAATACTGCTCATATGGCGGCCAGGAACGATAACCAGGTTTGCCGGGATCTTCTTCTCAAGCAGGCGTCGAACAAATCTCGCGCCCTGTTCCAGAATAGGCGGCATAAACCGCTCTTGCTCGGCCACAAGGACCAGTGTGGGCGGCACATGTGGTCCAATATGGTAGGACGGGTTGGCTCCCAGCAAATCTTCGGGCGTCAAATAGCGATCTGTAGAGCTACGATCTCGGATGAATGCCTGACGAATCTGGTCTGCTGTCACGCGACGCAGCGCGGAATCATGCAGGTCCAGCACACACCCCATTGCGATTATTCCCGCCAGGTTTCCAGGGGTCAGCCCAACATCTTTGAGATACTTGAGGTCCGTGCCCAGTATTGCTGCCAGATGGCAACCGGAACTGTGTCCAAATAAAAATAGCCGGTCAGGATCCCCGCCCCGAGAAGATACCAACTGCCTGACAGTCAGGATTGCCGAGGCAACATCTTGAGGCATCGCAGGCCATTTGTGAGTTGGGGCCAGTCTATAGTCCATCGTGGCGCAGCCAAAACCGGCATCTACAAATGGCTTGCAGATGTCGCGGTACACCGCAGAGGTTCGACGCTCACCGCTCTCATTCAGACTACCCCCGTGGATGAAGAGCACTGTGGCCTTAGGCTTTTGCCCCGGCCAATAGAAATCCAGGGTCTGGTCTGGTAGACCGTCCTTTACATATTGAACATTCTTTAAAACTTCGGTGCTCCCATCCGCCATAAACGTTGTGGCCAGCAAGGCAAGCATCGGCAATATCCGTAGTGGTATTGCAACGTACAAGCTATCACCCCTTTCTGCGTAGCATAGTCTTGCTAATTACGTTCATAAAATCCGTTCTCTGCGCGAGTGCGCTCACGCTGCTCGGTCCATCGATAAAATCCAGTCTCCATTAAGAAGTCCCCACAACCCGCAATCGGATCATTCATGGCGAAGCGCTACCATAGACTCTCCCTTATTTACCCGACCGCTTGAAGACGATGAGAATCTCTCTCTCTCCGCCCCTGAACTCTTTGGGCCGCTCACCCTCCGGTCCCTGTGACCGGCAAAACGTGAGGGTGTTCCCCTCAAGCTTGTATATCCCTCGCCAGGTCTTCACCTTGCTGTCCATCTCGGCTTGGAGATCGAGCTCCTTCGGGCTCCTGGTCGGGTTGAGCTTGAAGGTGAACTTGTCGCCCGTCGGTGCCGTCCACTCGCTACCCTTGACCATTACAGGTTTCAACCTCCTGATTTCGCCCTCATCCTGCTTGCTGCCTGATAACTCCACCGAGACCACCGTCCAGTGGCCCTGCAATTGATCCTTATCGTCCTGCTTGTAATCACCCGCGCTGAACCCGCTGGCCAGTAGCAGGATTGCGGAACTCATTACAACGTACCAAGCAATCATGTCCAAACTCCTTTTATTCGTGGCGAAGCGCTACCATAGGGTCCACTCGTGTCGCCCGACGCGCGGGCAAAAAACATGCAAGCACCGCTACTGTGACGAGCATTAGCGAAACCATAACGAACGTCAGGGGGTCTGTGGCGCTCACCTGATAGAGTAGGCTCCCAAGCACACGGCTCAGGTAGTAAGCCGCAATAAGGCCGAGCGCGAGGCAAGCTATGGCGACGAGGGTGAACCTGGGAGACTTCGCAAGCGCGCGCGCGCCGTATCGCAGGTCTCGAAATAGATTGCTCATGTCTCCTTTGTCCTTTGTCCTTTGTCCGTCTACCGCTTATTCGTAGCGCAGCGCTGTCATCGGGTCTACTTTTGCCGCCCGGCGCGCGGGCAGGTAAGCGGCCGCAAGCGCCACCACAACGAGCAACAGCGATATAGAGGCGAAGGTAAGCGGGTCTGTCGCGCTCACTTCGTAAAGCAAGCTCTCAAGCGAGCGCGTCACGTAAAAGGCCGCTCCGAGTCCTATCGCTATGCCCACGAGAACGAGGATGAGACTCTCTCCGAGCACGAGCCTCAGCACGTCGCCCTTTTGCGCGCCAAGCGCCATTCGTATGCCTATCTCGCGGGTGCGCCGACCTACGGAATAAGCCATGACTCCGTATATGCCTATCGCCGCGAGCAGCAAGGCCAACAAAGCAAAAAGGCTGCTTAGAGTAGTGGCGAGGCGTTCTTCGCCAAGCGCCTGGTCCAACTGGTCCGATAGAGTCTTGACGTTATAGACCGGAAGGTCTTTATCGAGCGCGCGAACCTCGTTGCCGACGGCGGCGATCAGGGCTTTCGGGTCTCCATCGGTGTGCACATGCAGCACCGCCATCCTCAGAAAAATCGCCCGTGACATAGGAATGTAATAAGAGGGACGCGGGCGCTCGCGCATGCTGCGGTACTTGCTGTCGGCAACCACTCCTACGATCTCAAGAAAAGGCCCATCGGGACCGGACATGCTTATGCGCTTGCCTAATGGATCCTGGCCCGGCAGGTAACGGTGCGCCATCGTCTCGTTGATGATAAATCCCCCCGGCGTGCCCGGCTTGTCCTGCTCGTTGAATTCGCGCCCGCGCACGATGGGAATTCCGAGCGTTTGAAAGTACCCCGGCCCGATGGTGAGAAAATTGAGTTCCATCTCTTCATCCGTCTGAGGCGTGTACCCTTCTATATCGACCGTTGCCCGGCTCCCGCCTGCATTCACAGGTGGGACGCTTGCCCAGGCGACGGAACGGACTCCGGGCAGAGACCCGGCGCGTTCGATCAATTGACGGTAGAACTCCTGCCCGCGTTCCCGTGTATAACCTTGCTTCGAAAGATCGACAGACATCAATAAAATGTTACGGTTATCGAAGCCCAGGTCGAGTCCGCGCAGATTCTGCAAGGTTCTGACAAATAAGCCCGCGCCTACGAGCAGCAACAGCGACAATGCCACCTGCATCACTACGAGCAGATTGCGCAGCCCGAACCGGCGAGACCCGCGCCCGAACCTCGCGGTCTCTTCTTTGAGCGTCGCTACAAGGTCGGGTCTCGAAGCGTTAAGGGCCGGGGCCAGGCCGAAAAGAATTCCTGTAACCAGCGAGAGTAGAAACGCAAACCCTAGCACGCGAGCGTCGAGCGCAAGGTCGAGTTCGACAGGCGCGAAGCTGTCGTTTGGAAGCAGAGCAGCAAGAAGGTCCGTCGACCAGAACGCGAGAATGATTCCTCCCGCGCCTCCAAGCAAAGCGAGCAGAAGGCTTTCAGTCATCAGTTGCCGAACGAGGCGGCCCCGGCCCGCGCCTATCGCTAAACGGATGGCGATCTCCTTGCTCCTGGCCGCCGAGCGCGCGAGCAAAAGGTTTGCGATATTGGCGCAGGCGATCAACAGCACCAGCCCCACTCCGCCCATCAATAGCCACAACGAAAGAGAGAGGTCGCCGGGCAATGTTGAATGTCCCTGTCTGCCCGAACGCAAGGTGATCTGATCTTCGAGCGGGCGGTTATGGGTTTCTTGAATATGGCGATAGAGCGGTTGCAATCCGGCTTCGCCTTGCGCCAGATCGATTCCGGGCTTTAGACGCCCAATTATGTAGAGCCAACTGCTGCCGGATTCATTCAACAATTCTCCGAACCGGGATTCGACCTGCTGTTGCATCATCATGGGTACCCATATTTCCGCCCGGTTGCCGAGGTATATGCCGTCAAAACCTTCAGGAGCGACCCCTATGACGGTGAAATCGTAGCCGCTCAGTTTCAGGCTTTTTCCGATGATGCCGGGGTCCGAACCCAAGCGGCGTTGCCATAGCCCGTAGCTTATGACCGCGACCGGATGCGCGCCGGGAGTTCGGTCTTCTTCGGGCAGGAATGCGCGGCCAGGAGTGGGATTTATTCCGAGCGCGGAAAAGTAATTCCCCGAGACTATCTCGCCTTCGATGCGTTCGGTTTGATCGCCTTCGCTGAGGTTCAGGTCGACACGCGAATAGGCCAGCAAGTCTGAAAAGACATTATTCTGATCGCGCATATCCCTGTAGAGGGGATAAGAGAAATTATAGTTAAGGTCTTTTGGACGACTGCTGAGTACGAGCGCGAGTCGATCCGGCTCTTCGACGGCCAGCGGCCTGAGCAGGACGTTATCTACAAGTGTGAAGATTGCCGTATTCGCCCCTATGCCTAAAGCCAGGGAGAGCACGGCCACGGCCGTAAAGCCCGGATTTTTAATCAGCATTCGCAATCCGTAGCGCAGGTCTTGCAACAAATTCCCCATCGTGCCTCCTCAATTAAAAGTGATATGTGACGAGTGACAAGTGACAAGATAAGAGCAAGCGCGCAAAGTTGTTTATCCTATTACTCGTCACCGTAGTGTAGAATCGCTTTTTTTTCGTCACTCGTCACTTGTCACTCGTCACTGTTTCCCCGACCCTTTGTTCATTTGTTGATAAGAAGCTGTTCGAGCAAACGGGCCGCTTCGGGATCCTTGCTGCGGCCGAGGTAATGAACCGCCCTCTGTCTGAGCTTGTGCGAGGGGTCGTTTTTGGCTATTTCAAAAAGCTTTTGCAGAGCGGGTTTGGTCCCTCTACGGCCCAGCGAGTAGAGTATGCGCTCCTTCAACGCTTCGTCAGTTTGCGCGTCGTACAATTGAATCAGTGTGTTGGTTGCCTGCTCGTCTTTGTACCTGCCGATCCAATGTATGGCCCGCTCGCGCGCGTTGCGGTCCTCCGAGGTGCGGGCTATCTCTTCTATGCGAGTGCGGGCGCGAGCGTCTTTTGAATTCGCTATCCAGTACATCAATCGCTCTTTGATCTGAGGGTCTTTCTCCGCGTCATACAATTTGATGAGAGTATCGAAGCTCCCTTCGCCCTTACGATTCGCAATCCAGTGAATGGCTCTCTCGCGCACCTCACGGTCGTCTGTGCTGAGGGCTATCTCGTCTATCTTCGCCTGCGCGCGAGCGTCCTTCGAATTGCCCAGCCAGTACATCAATCGCTCTTTTATCTGAGGGTTCTTTTCCGCATCGTACAACCCGATCACGGTTTCGACCCCCTGCTCGCCCTTCCGATTCACTATCCAGTAGATGGCCTGCTCGCGCAGCTTCTCATCTTCCGATTGATTGCGCGCCACGCTGCCGAGCATCGCCGAGGCTTGGTCTCCGCCGTAGCGTCCGAGCATGTTGACGGCGGCTTCCTTGATACGTCTGCTCGACTTCGAGTTCGGTTTCAAAATATCTGCGGCCACCTCTATGGCGCGCTCACGATTGATCTGAAACAGACTCTGCAAGGCGACCATCTTGATCTCTTCATCCTTGTCGAGTTCGTCGGTTATCGCCTGGTCGTTGCCCGTGTGGCGGGCTATCTCAAGGCGAAGGAGGCGGGCGTCGTCGACCCAGGACGAGCGCGGAAATTCCCGGATCAGGCGGGCCAGCCGTCGGTCTGCTTCCCTGTGCTGCGATTGACGGACTTCGGCGTAAGCCAGCCAGTAGAGCGCGGCGTCGAGGTTTCTGTCTCTCGGATATTTCCTGATAAAACCGGTGAACCGCCTTGCGGCCTCGGCCCACTTCTCCTGTTGGATAAGGTCGCGTCCCTCACGAAAGACCGCAAGCGCCGCGCCCGATTGACCCGGCGTTTGAACGAAGCGGTTGAGCTTATCGATGTCTTGCGCGAAACCGTAAGCCCTGCCGGGTCCGGCGATGAATGCGGCCATCGCAACGCCGACCGTCAAAATTATCCCGAACAGGGAGGCTGACTTTCGATATCGGTTGATGAATTCGTAAAACATGATTTCCGTCCTTATGGCTGACCGCACCCCGGAGGATGCGTCTCTCCGGCCGACTCTTATTGAAGGCCGGCCACCGGTGCCATGCGCGAAGAGTAGACCTGTAGCATGGCGACGATTTCATTTCGGCGAAGGCGTTCTTTTATAAATCTCAGATCGCCCGAAGAAGGCCGCTCAGGCAAATTGGCTATGTCGAGCAAAAAGGGTTCGAGTTCGTTGAGCACTGCCCTCACAGGCGCATTGCCATCGGCTTCGGCATCCCGCCTGAGCAGGATATTGCTGTAGAGCAACTCGCGCGATTTCTCTCTCTCGTAAGCGAGGTCGGCGGCAGATTCAGCCCTTGAAAACGACGCATTCTTGAACGAGCGCAATAGCATCTGAGCCTGCTCCAGATGGCTCGTCGTCCTGCTGTCGAAAAATGTCAGCCCCTCGCCCGGCTCGATTATGACGGTCGTAACCATCGGCGGTTCTCTGAGATCGAACCTGTCTTCCGGCATCCCGAACGGCTCAGGGTCACGGGTGTAGATTGCCTTTCGATTGGTTCCGGTTCGCTTGCCTGGACCACGCCTGTCACTCTTATCTGTCGCCAACTGTTTTCGATCGAGGCTCTCAGGTTTGCCAATCCGCCCCGCATCCCCGCCTTTGTTGCTCGGTGACTCCGACTGCGGAGGTTTGTTCTGTTCAGCCAGTCCGTCATCAGGTCCAGGGTTGAGCGACGCAGGTTTTTGCATGGCCAGCCACATGAGCAAGGCGACTACGGCAAGCCCTGACAGAATCGCTGCTGCGAGGTGGCGCGGCGCAAGTTCGAGCATTCGAAACCTGAAAACCAATCCCTCGATGAATGCACGCCAGGCCGGAGGTGTGGCAGAAGACACCGGCAACGCTAAGGAGGAAGTTCTATTCAGCGCAGCATCCAGCCCGGCGCGCAAACTCTCGGTCGGGACACAATCAGGGAATTCTTCATCGAAAGCACCGCCCACGAGAAATATCGTCTGCTCCATGCTTTGCGCCTTATAAGCGCACGCTTCGCACAGGGCCAGGTGCTCCACAAAAGCGGCTCTCGCTTCACGCGCGAGTTCGCCGTCGAAATAAGCGTTCAAAATCTCTTCATCGATGCAAGGCATCACAGCTACTACCTCCCGATCTTCCCATATAGCCTGATGAACTCTTTCCGCCCGCGAGCGATCAGGCTGCCGACGTTCGATTCGTTTATGCCGAGCGCGGCGGCTATCTCTCTATAAGACAGGCCCTCGTGTTTCAGCAGCAGGCAACTCCGCATAGGCTCCTTGATCTTATCGAGCGCGCGACGGGCTTCACCGATCTCCGCCCGGCGCAACATCGCTTCATCAGGCAGAGGTTCTTCACTTGTTTCAACCGCATTCATCGCAAAGGCTTCGTCGCGCGCTCGCGCGCGGTTATGGCGGCGAATGGTGTTTCGCGCGACATTTGCCGTCACGCGCAGAAGCCATCCGAGAAGAAGCCCATCCTTTTGCGCTTCGTAGAGATGCTCGTGAAGGCGAATGAAGACCTCCTGGACTACATCTTCGGCAAGCGTCTCGTCGCGCGTGAGCGCGCAGGCATAGCGGTACACGGCACGGTGATGAGCCGTGAAAGCTTCATCGAAACTCAGTTGAACGGTCACGCGCCTCGCGGCAGTCGCGTTCAAGCGAAAATCGGTCAAAACCAACTCCGATGCTTTCATCTCGCCATCATCTTTCAATAACTAAAACACCGCCGGGAGGAGATTCGTGGCAAAAAAATTCATCGGCCCGTCTGCCGAAATCATTCATACCGCAAAGCGACCATTGGGTCGACCTTCATCGCGCGGCGAGCGGGGATCAAACAGGCCGCCGCTGCCACAACGATCAACAACAACGCGACGATCACAAAAGTAAGAGGATCAGTCGCGCTGATGCCGAACAACAGACTCGACATCAATCGGGTCAACGAGAGCGCCGCTGCCACACCGATCACCACCCCTATAAGAGATAAAGCCAAGCCTTTACCTAACACGAGCTTGACCACATCGAGAGGTTCGGCTCCGAGCGCCTGTCGTATTCCTATCTCACGAGTGGACTGTGCGACCAGATATGACATGACGCCGTATATGCCTACGGTTGCGATGACAAGGGCCAGCGCGGCGAAGACGCCGAGCAGCAGCAGGTTGAAGCGCTGACGGGCGAGCGAATCCGAAAGCACCCGTTCCATAGTGCTTATGTCGGCGACCGGCTGATCTTTATCTATCGCCCAGACCTCGTTTCGAACCGCCGCTGCAAGGCTCAGGGGACCGGTGCGCGTGCGGACGACAAGGTCGCTCGGCGGATATATACTCACTTGCGAATAGGGCATGTAAACCTGCGGCCTTGCTTCCAGCCTCAATGCAAGGCGCACGTCTTTCACCACTCCTATGACGGTCATCAATTTTCCGTCCGTCCCCCATTTCAGACGCTTGCCTATTGGGTCGTCATCGGGCCAGGCCCGCTGCGCCATCGCTTCACTGATGACCGCTGCGTCAATCGTGTCAACTGTGTCCTGCGCGTCAAACACCCGTCCTTTCAATAGAGGAATGCGCATCGCGCGGAAATAATCCGGGCTGATGATTCGATAGGTGGCAAGCAACGAACTGTCGGATTCGGGACGGCCCTCGATGAAGAAGCCGCCGCCGCCGCCGGTATATGAAAGAGGAAGTCCGTTAATCAAGCCCGCCGCTTCGACTCCTGGCAGAGACCTCACTCGTTGCAACAAATTATCGTAGAAGGCCGTGCGATGATGATGTTCGGGATATTTCGATTCAGGCAGCACGACCTGCATTGTCAGCACGTTTTCAGGATTAAAACCCGGATCGATATTGTTCAGCCGCACAAAGCTCCTCATCAGCAATCCCGCCCCGATCAAAAGCACGAGCGCAAGCCCTATTTCGGCAACCACGAGCAGACTGCGAACAGGGGTGCGCCCGCCTGACGATGTATCGCGCCCGCCTTGCTTCAACACCTGATTGAGATCGGGCCTCGTGGCTTGAAGGGCCGGGACCAGCCCGAAGACCACTCCTGTCAACAAAGAGAGAACCATTGCGAATCCGAGCACATTCAAATCGACATGCGCGGTCTCTAACTGCGCGATGCGGTCGGGCATAAGCGACACGAGCAGATCGACGCCCCAGAAAGCCAGCGCAAGTCCCGCCGCCCCGCCTGCGCCTGCGAGCAGCAGGCTTTCGGTCAGCAACTGGCGAATCAACCTCGAACGCCCCGCGCCCAAAGCGAGGCGAACGGCTATCTCTTTCTGACGCGAAGCGGCCCGCGCAAGCATGAGATTCGCCACGTTCGAGCAGGCTATCAACAAGACGAACCCGGCGGCTGAAAATAAGATAAGGAGTGCTGGCCATAAATCGCCCGAGAGTTGTTCTCGCAGTGGGACAACATTAGCGCCTATCGCTACGGGATCAGACGACTGCTGATCGGCTTGTTGAAAGAAGCGCGCGGTTATGGCGTCGATTTCAGATTGCGCCTGTTGATACGTGGCTTCGGGTTTGAGGCGCGCGACCACCCAGAGATAATGGCTGAGGCTTTCGGCCTCTTTCGCAGTGAAGGCAATGGGCGACCAGACATCCGTTTCGGGAAGTATGAATTGAAAGCCGCGCGGCATAACGCCCACAACGGTGACGCTCTGATCATTGAGCGTGATCGTCTTTCCTGCGATGTCGGGGTCTGCGCCCAAACGGCGCTGCCAGAGATTGTGACTTATAAGTACGACCTTTCGAGCGCCGGGCTGGTCTTCTTCCGCGAGAAACGCGCGGCCCAACACAGGTTCGACTCCGAGCATGGGAAAGAAGCTCGCAGAGACGCGCAGGCCATTGAGTTTTTCGGGCTGCTCTCGGCCCGTGAGGTTGAATGTCGTGGTTGTGAATGCGGCCATATCTTCGAAGACGCGATTCTGCTCGCGCCATGAGTAGTAGACTGCCGGGGCGGGAGTATTCTGAGTGATGCCTGCTGAGGGCAATGTCTCCCATACCATCACGAGCCGGTCAGGGTTTTGATATGGTGGAGGCTGAATCAGGACGGAATTTATGACGCTGAAGATGGCGCTGTTTGCGCCTATGCCTAAAGCGAGAGTCAACACAGCCACTGCGGTAAATCCGGGCTTCTGCAAAAGGGTCCGCATCCCGTATCGCAGGTCTTGCCACAATGTCGCCATTATTTCGCCTTTCCATCGGTAAAGTCACAAGCCGTCGAATCGCGTCTCAATCCTGCCAAACGGCAGTCGATATAGCTATAGCAAGTTTGAGCGGCTCTCTATACGGCTAAGGACGCGCCGCTGTGGAAAAGCGTTAACGAGCTTCGCCAAAGTTTCAGGGATTTGCGGGATGTAAAGATTGAGAGGGGTGTGGTTCCATAAAGTCGGGGCATAGTTGAAAGGCAATCCTGGCACAGGCCGCCTCGATGAATACATTTATTGTTGCTGGTACTTGAGGAAAAAAGATCGCAGTAACGAGAAGATCGCAGTATACCCTTCGTCTTCCTTTTGAAAGTCTTACCTGCTTGAGCGGCGACGATAGAGTAATACCCTTTCCCTCTTCTCAAATCCCACCGATGGAAATCGGTGGATGGTTAAAGTCCAGCCTACAAACAGCGCGCTTGTTGCTGTCGAATCCCACCGATGGAAATCGGTGGATCGTTAAGGTTCAACCTAGGATGGGCCAGGCAGGACTTTAACGATCTCCAACTTCCGTTGAACTAAGCGCTACGCGCAGATTCGCTCAGACGGCCCTGAGTGAAGCCGACCTTTCTTCTTACTCGACCACTTCCACTCTATACTTCCTTTCTGATTCCCAAACTTTAAGGAGGTATAACCATGACCGAACTTCGTAAGAGAATGATCCAATCGCTTCAACTCAAGGGCAAGGCTTCGCGTACTCAAGAACACTACGTCAGGGCCGTTCGCCAACTCGCTCAACACTATCACAAGTCTCCTGACTTGATCTCTGAGGAGCCATTCATGACGCTATGCGTCGCCCTGAAACCATGAAAACGGCTGCGCCCGATGTCCGACAATCTGCTAGATTGTCGCCCGCTTCGCTAATCGTGCGACCGGCAGCCATCGACAAGCTGGCAGCTTGTCGGACTTTTTCCGAGGAGAAGGCTTCTGCTTGCCAATGAGATTCAAAGAGCGGCGCATGTAGGCAAGGCGGTCATTCAAACTCCAAATACCCCCTTCCGGCTCAGTTCAACAAAGAATTGTGTGGCGGCTTAGACAACGCAAGGGTGAGTTGACCATCCCGCCGCGCCACACGAAGTCTTAAGTCGTTGGGCCGCCCACGGGAGAACACTTATATTTCCTTGAGCGCAAGCCCACAACGACCTTTTTGAATCCATTCAAAGTAGCTTTGCTTTACCCGTACCATTGAAATTGGATAGCCTACGGCGGATGGAAACTTCTTAATGGCTTTCTTAAGAATCATTTTAACACTCTTTTCTCTTCCAAATTTTATGAGGTAATCTGAGCTTTCATTCATAATCTCATTTAGGGGATCAATACCTAACAGGTATAAATCCGGGTATATTCGGTTGGGACCAACTGGCTGATGTGCCACATAATAACTGGGAATATTATTGGCGGTTTTATCCTTGATTGAATCATATATTCTCAGGTACTCAGGGTCTCTTAAATCAGCCCTTTTCAACTTGAATTGTGTTTTATAGATTGCTGGTTGGCCGTTTTCAAATCCTATAAAAGCAATCTCCGTGTTCGACACTAAATCAAAATTAGACATTGCCGAGTTTTGACTATTCCCAAGAAACAGAAGATCAGGGGTAGTGAGTCCGTCCATTCTTTTAGGCCAATCTGAACTGATATATCGTATGAACCTATTACTAATTGCTTTTAGTGTTCCACCTCTCTTTAGTGAATCTTGAGCATATTTTTCAAACAAGAAATCCCAGTCTCTATTCCCTGCGAAACCAGCACAGACAAAGAAAGAATTATCAGTTTGAATAATTTTGCAAATTGGTTTCAGTTCTCTACCATCAAGACTTGTTTGCTTACTATCTGCTCCCACGATGATTTCACTACCCGTTTTTGCTATTACAATGGCAGTCATAATTTCCTAAGAAGGGCTTTAATTATTTCGAGTTTACGGTAAGCCAACCATTTATAAATACATCCATGTAGTCTTTTACATAATCACGGAGATTTGGCAGACTTGTACGACTTATATATCCAACCGAACGGATGCTCCAAGTCGTTGCATAAACATCCTTAGGAGTTGGCCGTTGAAGAGATACTATTTGGGACAGGTGAATCTGTACCGAGAATGTGTATAAACTAGGATAGCCGTCAACCTTCAATGCAGCGACATTTACAGATAATATTGGAGCACCTGGAGATTTTGCCGATTCCTCTGATGAGAGTAATTGAATTCTCGCTTTACGAAGTGACAACTCTACGTCAGTACGCAATTGCATATCAGTTAAATCACCCCAATCAATCTTTGGGTCAAGCTTTTCAATAACTACATTAACGCCAGCGAGTCCTTTCAGCGAGTCTTTATCTTTCGGACTAGGAGCTTGGGCCGTAACGGGTTGTAAAAACAAAAAACTATAAATACAAATCAGTAAAAGCCTTTTCATTGGGTCTCTTTCATCGCCCGATTGTATTCTCGGAAGAAAACCAAGTCAACAATGTTATGGATAATGTTGGCAACTCTTACAACGTTTGGTTATTAGCACGGCACGAATAGGCGACCCAACATGAAATAGACCCGGAAAATTCGCTTACAATACTATAAACTTGTTTCCACTATCACCAACTTGCTTACAATACTGGAAACCTGTTTGCTTCCATATCTGGAAACTTCTTGCCTGTTCTCAGGTTTCCAGATTTATAAACTTTTTCGCTTCACTATCCGGCCCTCTATCGGTCGCGGTTTCAGGCGGCTCAATCTTACTCTTTCCTCACTGCAAGATCAAGTTTACATCCGTGCTTTTTCGCTGCATATCCGGCTTTGCATCCTCCGCGATTTTGTGAGGCTGCGGTTTCACGAAAACGCATTGCATGAGCTTGTGCTTGTTGAACCGCGTTAGCCCTCGCCAGACCCGATGATGGCCGATAATCTCAGCCGGAAAATTGTTTCACAGCTTGCTCTTCAGTGATTCGAATGCTTTCGCTATCGCGCCGCAGATGATGATCTCCGTGTTGCTCTCGTTCACCGCGTTGTTGGTTCCACAACTCCGGCAGGGGATGGCCGGCATCTCTATCTCAAGCTTGAAGGGCGGCATCCCTTTGTATGAAATGTCGAGGGCGAATCTGCGCTTGTGGGCTTTGCGCCCCATCAGGTCGGCATCGCATTTCCGGCAGTGATGCGCTTTCGACATTATGCCTTTTATTCTAAATCGAACCACGTGAGATTGGTACAGTCTTAGCGCCGTGTGTCAGAGCTACTACCATAAGGGCTGGCTCAGGGACTGCTTGTCCAACCCTCCTTTACAGTCGGGCTACTGACACGTGTTTTAGTCAATATGCTCTGCCGCTTGAAGACCTCGTCCATTCGAACAATATCGCGTTCATCTCGCTGACGTAACATCTCAGATTTCAGGTATTGATGGACCGCGACAAATCTTTTTCGCCAGCTTGTTCGGTATCTCCGTGTGTCGAGGTACTGCTTCCATTTCTCCAGTCTTGGGATTGCACCACAGTGAATGCTCACGACCCTCTCTCTTGAGATATAGATTTCAAGGAAATGTTTTTGTGTAGGGGCGCACCTATGTGTGCGCCCTGATAGGGGCAGACACACAGGTCTGCCCCTACGATTCCAAAATCTTTTTCTTAAGGTCTATAACAACCGTGTTTACGTAGATGTCTTAGCAAAGAGCTACGTTTCATCGTATGACGACCGTTTCTCTGATGGCGTCCTGTGGTATCCCGCGCAATGCATCTTCTCGTCGGTCCTCAAGGATGAGCGCGATTGCTCCGGCAAGACTATTGCGACATTCTTCGATGGTGCGGCCCTGCCCATTAGCGCCAGGAATCTCCGGACAATACGCAATGAACCAATCATCGTCTAGTTCTATGATTGCTGTGAATTCATTATGCATATTTACCTCCGTTTCATTTCCAATCCTGTATGCGGCTTCGCATCCTCCGGGCTTACGGATTGGATTTGGCGGCGTCATAGTCATCTCTGCCGTTAGGGAAAATGCCGTCAACACTTTTGCTCATAATTCGGTTCCTCTTATTGTCAAGGGTATTATACTGCGCGCGGAGCAGAATGAAAGTTTTCCAGAGAGGGACGCTTATGTGGAGTGCGCCGGCTATAAAGATTTCGTAAGCGTTCACCGGCTCATTTAGTAGAGGGGCCGAATCGTCAGCACAATATGTTGTGGTAGACTCGTGAAATCTGCGCTGATTTTCGAC